>NZ_JAUBOQ010000019.1:0-129815 GCF_036700325.1 Microcoleus sp. Z1_B2 | reverse complement strand
GTCCCGCCCGTCCAAAAAGGACGGGCGGGACGCCCATCCCACAATAACAATTAAAATTGTAAGTTATTTAATTCGCGCTCCTAATTGGGTACAAATAAACAGAACGTTGACAGAGGACGCCTGCGTGAAAGGGTCTACTCGCTCTCACTATAAATCCTAACTAAATCCGACCCTACTTTTACAAGATAGTATGATTTTTGGCGATTGCTAGCTAAATACAATATTTCCTAACGGTTATCTTAGTCGATCGCCCAAACACTTCTATCCGCCATAATTGCCCGCTGCAAATTAACATCTGTCAAATCAGCGCTCTCTTTGTTACAGCATTTTTCGTAAAAAAACCCGGTTTCTTCGATCGAGAGTGCGTCCTGGAATGTACGGAAAATATGCGGTTTAGCAGCGAAGAATTAACGAAAAAACCCTGTTTCACGTTTGCAGTGCCAATGCCCCTGTCCCACTTCCGCCCAAATTCACACAAAAACGATCGACCTGCAGGCTCGGAAGCTTGTTAAACTTTTGGTCATGCCACGCTATTGGTGAGAAATCGACGGCTAGCCACAATCGTCTGCTAACGCCCCCGCAGTGCTGGGCTGCGCGGCCTGCACTGCACACTGCACGTAGGTGAGATTAGCTGCAATCAACTTTCGGGATGCCGCTGCTAAAGTCGCGGCCGCCAATGTAGTTGTTCGTTTTAAACTAATTAAACTAATTATTTAAAGGAGTTGCACGTCAATGACACAATTGTGCTTATAAGAAATATCTGGCTCGGTGCCCTCTCAAACCAGGGTTTTTCGCTAGTCTGGTGCTATTTGTGAGTTAGTTAAGCCCATAGCAGCTAGGATCGAGCTAACTCACGGTTAAACTAAAGCTCGTCATGCGGCGTTGCCTCTCAAAACCCGGATTGAGTCTTATGGCGCATTACCGCTCCTCTGTATGTTTGTTCACCTGCATTGCCTGTCTGGGCGTTGCGTTCAGTCCAAGTGCCGACGGAGGGCAACAGGTACTCAATGCCTCTGCGCGTGCTGTTTCCCAAGAAATTGCTCAGGCGAACTCTCCCCCGGACGATCGCCAGAATTCCAAGCCTCTAAAACCGTCTCCAGCGCCCGATAAAAGCAAATCTCAGCCGTCAAAAACGTCCAAATCTAATTCTAAGATCCCGAAATCGGTATCCAATTTGCTCGTCATTTTGTCTCGTCAGCGGGGGTTCTTAATGTTGGGTTTGGCAGCAGTTGTCGTCACGGCAGCGGCAGTATTTATCATGCTCAAATTAGTTAGCAGTGACGAGTCAAATTATCCTAAGCGAAGACGGGGAAGATTTGAGCGCCACAACCCAAAAAACTCTCCATTCACTAATCCCGATTCTCCTACAAACTCGCACCAAATTAGGCCACAAGAGACTTCTTCTGGGGGACAATCGCTGTCAGCCTTGCCCTACCCTTTTGGTTTGCCAAAAAGCCACAGTATTGAGAGCAGCGCTCAACCTTTTATCATGGAATCCCGGCAACCAGAACCCGATGATGCAGCCGTCGAGGGCGATCGAATTAATTCCGACACCTCGCCCTTGGAAACTCACAGCAACGGATACAGCAACACAGGTTTCAACATTCCCGAAACAACTAATCAAACCGATTCCCTAGCGAAGAAGAAAAATATTACCCTTCCCGAAACGGATCGTAGACCTCAAGTTGATATTATTGAAGCACTGATTGAAGATTTGCAGCAGCTAAATCCGGCAAAGAGATGCAAAGCAATTTGGGAACTAGGTCAGCGGGGAGATTCCAGAGCAGTTGAGCCGTTGCTCGATTTGCTAGCAAATTCCGACTCCAAGCAGTACAGTTTAATTTTGGCAAGTCTCTCGGAAATTGGCATTCGCACGCTCAAACCCATGAATAATGCGTGGTCAATCTCGCTGCAAAATGAAAATCCCGAAGTGCGTAAAAATGCAATTCGCGACTTGACGCGGATTTACGAATTGGTGAATCAAATCAGTTACTTGTTGCACCGTGCGACGGACGATCCAGATCCAGAAGTTCAGGAAACTGCTCGCTGGGCAATCAATCAGTTAAACCGCCTCCGTCCGCGTTCTGGGATGGATTAATAAATGTAGCAATTTTTAAATAATTTGAAAATAGAGATTTGAGATGGGAGAATTTATAATTTAGATTATGTTAGAATTAGTGACGGCTGACTAAGCTGTGGAGCATTTAAACCAGTAACGAGGCTAGTAAGGTGCGTCATTCGCGAACCCTTACGCAGAAACGGAAAACCTTAGATGCTGACGCACCTTACGCAAGCCCTTTAAATGCCGAACAGCTTAATGACTACTGATATCATGTCCGATCGATCGCCCACAATACATAGGTCGGGGCGGGTTTGTGAGATTGTCAGTTTTTGGCAAATATTATTGGTGAACCCGCCCCTACTGGAATCAGGATAATCGACCGGACATGATATGACTAATGACTAATAACTAATGACTAATAACTAATGACTAATAACACTTTAAAACTATTGTTTCTGTCAACTTCTGTCGGTCAACTCGGTTCGGGGTTGGGCGGCGGAGTCGAACTTACAGTCCTTAACCTAGCTAAAGAATTGCAGAGTCGGGGTCATAAAATAGGAGTTGTAGCGCCGATAGGTTCAGTCTTAGAATCAATTTCTGTAATCGAAATAACGGGTGAGTTGCAAGTAACCGCCCAAACACAAGATTACCATGCTCCTATTGTGATGCCCGCGGACTCGGTGCTGGCGAATATGTGGGAATATGCTCGCCAAGTTCAGGATGAATGGGATGTCATTGTTAATTTTGCCTACGATTGGCTGCCGTTTTATTTGACACCATTTTTTAGGACTCCGATCGCACATTTGATCAGCATGGGATCCCTTTCTGCAGCCCTCGATCGCATTGCCGAACAAACCGCCGCCCAGTTTCCTGGTACGATCGGAGTTCACACCGCTTCTCAAGCCAAAACATTCACCTTTGCCGAGGAATGTCAGTTGTTGGGAAGCGGCATTGATTTATCGCTGTACCAATTTTGCAACAAATCCCAGTCTAAATTAGCTTGGCTAGGCCGCATCGCCCCGGAAAAAGGCTTAGAAGATGCAGTAGCAGCAGCGAAAATTACAGGCATTCCCCTGAAAATTATGGGCAAAATGCAAGATGAGGATTATTGGCAAAAAATTTGTGCAAATTACCCGGATGCTCCGGTAGAATATTTAGGGTTTTTGACAACAACCCAAATGCAAGAGCAAACCCGTCAGTGCCAAGCATTGTTGATGACACCACGTTGGGTGGAAGCTTTCGGAAATGTCGCGATCGAGGCTTTAGCGTGCGGTGTACCCGTGATTGCTTACGAGCGCGGGGGGCCGGCGGAAATTGTTAGAGACGGACTGACGGGCTTTTTAGTGCAGCCTGATAGCGTAAATGGCTTGGTAGGTGCGATCGCCCGTTTAGACAAAATTGACCGCAGCGCTTGCCGGCGACAAGCAGAGGTAGAATATTCTTTAGCAGCTTTGGGCGATCGTTGCGAACACTGGTTCAAATCTATTCTCAAATTGAGTTAAATAAACTCTTAATTGACCACAAAAAAGAAAACAGAAAAAAACTATGGCAACCGAACGTTTAGTGCTTTTATCCAGTAGAGAAATCGAAAAAATGCGCCAAGCCGGCCGTTTAGCGGCCGAACTTCTGCTGCATCTCGAACCGATGGTAAAACCGGGTGTCAGCACTTTAGAAATTAACGACGAAGCCGAACGCTGGACTTTGGCACACGGAGCAAAAAGCGCTCCCCTAGGCTATAAAGGATTTCCCAAATCTCTGTGTGCAAGCGTCAATGAAGTAGTCTGTCACGGCATCCCCAATGCGAAACAAATTCTTAAAGAAGGTGACATTATTAATATTGATGTAACCCCTTTAGTTGATGGTTATCATGGCGATACTTCCAAAACTTTTTTTGTCGGTAAACCTTCACCGGTAGCGAAAAAATTAGTTGAAGTAACCGAGGAATGTTTAAGAAGAGGAATTGCCGAAGTCAAACCGGGTGCTCGTACCGGCGACATCGGTGCAGCGATTCAAGAATATGCTGAAGCACAGGGTTTTTCGGTAGTGCGAAATTTTGCGGGGCACGGGATTCACCGAGTCTTTCACACGGAACCGGAAATTCTGCACTATGGCAAGCGAGGCACGGGAAAAAAGCTCAGACAAGGCATGGTTTTTACGATCGAGCCGATGATTAATGAGGGTACTTGGGAAGTGGAAATTCTCGCCGATGGTTGGACATCTATCACCAAGGATGGAAAGCTTTCAGCTCAATTTGAACACACTCTGGCTGTTACTGATTCTGGGGTGGAAATTCTAACTTTACCTTAGCAATCATTCACAAAAAATCTGAAAAACTCACTCCTAAATCAATAATTAACCCTATCCCGTAGGGGCGGGTTCACAGAAAATTTCCGCATGAAACAGACAATCTCGAAAACCCGCCCCACCCAACGAAATATGTAAATGTGGGTAAGGTTGATGTCGATAGTCCCTGGGTTTGGGGCGGGTTTTGGAGATGGTTTGTTTTAATAGTTGATGGTTGGTAAAACCCGCCCCTACAGAATTACCGTTAATTCACAAAACACGATATAACTAATAACTAATAACTAATAACAAATGACTGACATAAAATTTCTGCAACCAGGAGATTTGCTCAAAGTAATTGCCCCTAGTGGCACTTTGCGAGAATCAACCAACTTTGAAAAGGGTGTAGAAATTTGGAAATCTCGCGGCTATCGAATTGAATTAACACCGGGTTTTGACGATCGCTGGGGCTATTTGGCAGGTTCCGACGAAAACCGCGTCCGACAGCTAGCAGATGCCCTCAATGACCCGGATTGTCGCGGTATTCTCTGTGTTCGAGGTGGTTTCGGCAGCACTCGACTTTTGGAAAAAGGAAATGTGGGAAAGGCGGAAAATTCCCAATTTCCAACTCCCGATTCCCATTCGCCGAAATGGTTAATCGGCTTTTCAGATATTACTGCTTTGCTGTGGAATCACGACAAATTGGGGATTTGGGGCGTTCACGGCCCGATGCTGACAACTTTGGCGGATGAACCGGATTGGTCTGTCGATCGACTTTTTGACTGCATCGAAGGTCGTCCCTTACAATCTTTGCAAGGTAAAGGATGGGGCAGCGGACAAGCCACGGGGCCGCTGTTTCCGGCGAATCTGACGGTGGCTTCTCACTTGCTCGGAACCCCGTATCAACCGGATTTGACGGGGGTTATTCTCGCATTTGAGGATGTTTCCGAGGCTCCTTACAGGGTCGATCGAATGTTGACTTTGTGGCGGATGGCGGGGGCTTTCACTGGGGTGCGGGGCATTGCTTTGGGACGCTTCAGCCGCTGCGAGATTGAGCCGAGTATTCCCAGTTTTAGCATTGAAGAGGTTTTGCGCGATCGGCTGGGGGACTTGAATATTCCGATTGTCTCGGATTTGCCTTTCGGGCACGAGGGAGTTAACGCTGCTTTACCGATGGGAATTATGGCGAGTCTCGACGCTGAATCGGGATTGCTGATTTGTGGCGATCGATCGCAACTTTAGATTAGGGCTCAACGTCTATAACTTTAACATGAGATTTTGCACCCGCTAAATATTCCCGTTAGGTGAGGTTGACACGGTTGGCAGAAATTACATTTAAAATGGATTGTGTATGCAAATGTCTGCGCCAAGAAAGCAAAAAAAATTTTAAATTTTCCAGAGGTTGATATGAAAGCACACAACTTGTTAAACAGTATTGCTGCCGCATTCCTAGTTACAGGATTGGCACTTACGAGCATTTCGTCTAGTGCTGTTGGCGAACAGATACGGAATAACGATCGCGTTGCCGGAGTAATTCGCCGCACTTCCCCGATTTACCGTTTTCGGAATATGTGGGTTCCGGGTTCTCCAACGGAAGAATTGCGCGGCCAAGAATACACATTCAGCGCCAGGGAAGGCGACAACATTGAAGTGTTTTTAGATACAGATAGAAGCCGCGGTTTTACTCCCGTCATGGTGCTATTTTACGGGAACAACAAACAAGTCGCTTTTACGCAAGACCGTTCTTTTAATTATCAAATTCCCCGTAGTGGCGATTACAAACTGTTAGTGTTAGCAAAAGATGCTGCCAGGGGCGGTAACTACACGCTGGAAGTTGCGGGAATTGATGGGGGCGACAGACGATCTCGCAATTCGCGGGACGATTGGTACACGAGGCGAGATGACGATCGATATGACGGTCAATATGACAGATCACAGCTTCTGGAAGATGATTTTGGCTTGCGGTCTGTTGATTGTCGCGAGAGACGTTCTATGGTGAGAGTAAGGTTTGACGAGGGTAATCAAGATTCAACTTACTGCGCTGTCCCGAATAGAAGGTTTCCGGCGGGAGATTATTACTACAATTCGCGGACTAGAAATTTAGATTCGGCGAGGCGGAATGATAGTAGATTCGATGCGAGCCCAGATCAATGTCGGGTAGTTGTGGGCGGAGTGTGCGTGACGAGATAGTTTCGATTTAATTAACCGTAGGGTGCGTCGCCCAGTAAAATCTACTATTAAGCTTGAAAATGGAGCAGCGACGCACCATATAAGATGAGTCTCTACAGATTTAACGATCGACTAAGCTACATCTTTGAGAGCCGATCGCGAATTGTTCGGAGATTTTTTGATAACGCTCATGCTGCCGTCGGTTTCCAGCACGACTGCTTCGATTTCTTCGATCGACGCGCAGCCCGTCCCCCGAATCGCCGCCCGAATTTCCGATTCACCCACGCGCTGCTGCCGCATCGCCACAGGCAGAAATTGGCCTTGGCTGAGCAGCATAGTAGGTTCGGCTTTGATGAGATTTTTTACCCACTTTACCCGCACCGCAAGCCACGTGACGATGAATTGCAGCCCGATGAGTAAGCCGAGGGCGAAAACGCCCTCGACGAAGGAAACGTCTTTTGACATGATGACAGTCGCCAGCGTCGAACCGAGGGCGATGGTAACGATGAAATCGAAGGCATTCCACTTCGACAGAGTTCGCTTGCCGGAAACTAGCAGCAAAAAAATCAGCGCGGCGTAAGCGGAAACGCCGAGCGTCAAAATCCGAATTATTTCAAACCAATTGTCAAAAAACATATTTTTATTTCGCGGTTGTGATTTTCTGCGCTTTGCCGCTGCACCAGTGCTAGAGGCTTCGTCTGCTTGAGGTCGCGGTCGCGGATTCTGTTAGTTTGCATGGTCATTGTAGCAAAAGGGTGGATGTGAAAATTCCCTATTAGCAAGAGTTTCACCTATTAAGAATTCCTTGACCGTGCCAGAAGGTTGCTATCGAACTCAGCCACTTTCCTCATCTCCCTCCCCGCTGACAGATGAATTTTTTGTCAAAAAGGACGATCGCACAGTGGTAAGCTACCAAAGGCATTGAAATATCTAAGGTAGAGAAAAGTTAAAATGTCGGCATTAAATGAAGTTCCCTTGTTGTTGCGGGCAGCCCGTGGCGAAACCCTAGACCGCCCGCCTGTGTGGATGATGCGCCAAGCCGGCCGCTACATGAAGGCTTATCGAGATTTGCGAGAAAAGTATCCCTCGTTTCGCGAACGTTCCGAAATTCCCGAAGTGGCGATCGAAGTTTCCCTTCAGCCGTGGCGCGCGTTTCAACCCGACGGCGTAATTCTGTTTTCCGATATTGTCACCCCCATGCCCGGTTTGGGCATCGACATGGACATCGCCGAAGGTAAAGGCCCGATTATCCACTCACCCATCCGCACTCAGCAGCAAATCGACAACCTGCAACCGCTGAACCCGGAAGAAAGTTTGCCGTTTATCAAAACTATCCTGAAATCCCTGCGCGAAGAAGTCGGCAACAAATCCACCGTGCTCGGTTTTGTGGGCGCGCCGTGGACGCTGGCGGCCTATGCGGTTGAGGGCAAAGGTTCTAAGGATTATGCCGTCATCAAAAACATGGCATTTTCCGATCCAACTTTACTGCATCAGTTGCTGTCGAAATTTGCAGATGCGATCGCCGTTTACGTGCGCTATCAAATCGACTGCGGCGCGCAAGTCGTGCAAATGTTCGACTCCTGGGCCGGCCAACTCTCCCCGCAGGACTACGACACCTTCGCTCTACCTTACCAGAAACAAGTATTCGAGCAAGTCAAAAAAACCCATCCTGACACCCCGCTAATTCTGTTAGTCACCGGTAGCGCCGGCCTCCTCGAACGCATGACAACATCCGGCGCGGATATCATCAGCGTCGATTGGACGGTTGACATGGCCGACGCGCGCCGACGTTTGGGCCCGAATATGAACGTTCAGGGAAATCTCGATCCGGGCGTGTTGTTTGGTTCTCAAGCGTTTATTCGCGATCGAATTCTTGATACAATTCGCAAAGCCGGCCCGCGCGGACACATCCTCAACTTGGGACACGGTGTATTACCGGGTACTCCCGAAGACAACGTGCGTTTCTTCTTTGAAACGGCAAAACAAGCCGACAAATTGCTTGCAGTTGCTGCTTGAGTCCGACAATCCGACAGGGGTTGAAACCCCTGTCTCATAGCTAAAGTCCTCGCTATGAGGACTAAAGATTAATATTTCAGTCGGTTTTAACTGAGATATTGCAGCAATATCAATAAGAGGATTTTTCGTGGGGTCGGGCGGGTTTATAGAACCTATTTGCAAGCTTTAAAACTGTTGGCGAACCCGCCCCTACGGCTAATTGAGAATGGTGCAAGATATCGGTTTTAACTCACCGAAGAGCACCCTTGCCAATAAAACATCCCGTAGGGGCGGGTTCACCAATAGCTTTAAAGAGTGCAGACAGGTTAAATAAACCCGCCCCCAGCCACAAAAAAGCCCTTTATTAACAATGGTACTCTTCAGTCGGTTTCAACTCACATCTTGCACCCTTCTCAAGAACAGGCTTTTCGGCCTGTTCCACAAGAAAATTCACTCTTTGTGGAACAGGCCGAAAAGCCTGTTCCTAAACAAGTAATTGAGAATGGCGCAACATCTCAGTTTCAACCGACTTTTGCCCGACGCCAGGGGTTTCAACCCCTGGCGGATTGCAGGAGAATGAAACAGCCCTATTCTCCCCCTTGCCGTCCCCCCCTTCCCCTTCTGCAAAATGAACGCCAAAAAAATTTTCATAACGGGTGCAAGTGGCTGTATCGGTCACTACATGGCCGAAACTTTGATTCAAGAAACAAACCACGAACTTTACCTCTTAGTTCGCAACCCCGAAAAATTAAAATTTGACTGGAAAGCCCGCCCCGGCATCAATATCATACAAGGCGATATGCGAGATATCGAGCAACACGCCGAACTTTTGCAAACAATTAATGTAGCAATTTTAGCTGCCACTGCTTGGGGAGGAACTCAAGAAGTGTTTGACGTTAACGTAACGAAAACTCTCCAGCTAATTCAACTACTTTCGCCACAGACTTGCCAACAAGTAATTTATTTTTCAACGGCCAGCATTCTCGGTAGAGACAACAATTTGCTTAAAGAAGCCGGGGAACTGGGGACAGATTATATTAGCTCAAAATACAACTGCATGGTGCATTTGTCAGCCTTGACAAATGTGCCTCCGATTACGGCACTTTACCCGACATTAGTATTGGGAGGAGACGCCGAAAAACCAGTCTCTCACTTGTCATCTGGCCTGCCACTTGTCGCAAAATGGATTGGTTTGATTCGCTGGTTTAAGGCAGATGGCAGTTTTCACTTCATCCACGGCGCAGATATTGCTAAAGTAGTTAATTATTTAGTTGAACATCCGCCGGCTTCCGATGAACCGCGACATTTTGTGCTAGGAAATCCGGCGATTACAGCTAACGAAGTGGTAGAACAAGCTTGCGAGTATTTGAATAAAAAGATATTTTTTCGGATAACTCTGTCACCTTGGCTGGCCGATTTCTTTATTTGGCTGTTCCGAATTCAAGTGGCTGCTTGGGATAGATTTTGCATCAGCTACCGCCATTTTACCTATCAAAATCTTGTGAATCCCGAAACCATAGGAATGCCGAGTTACTGCGGCACAGTTGCTGATATGTTAAAAACTAGCGGGATTCCCGATAAAAATAAAAAGTAGTCCGTACACTCCGCACCAATAATCGGACGGGCTAGAAGCCCATCCCACAAGAAAGATTGTGGGATGGGCTTCTAGCCCGTCCCTAATTATTTTGGCGCTTCTCAAATCCCATCCCACAAAAAACAATTTGTGGGATGGGCTTCTAGCCCATCCCTAATTCTTTATGCTATTGAAGTCTACTGTTTCAATTTCTTTTTTGCCTTAGTCCCATGCTTTTTAAATGCGATTATCGTCAATTAAGGGTCAAATACGATAAGATATCAGCATTTGCACACTTTAACAGGGAACTGCAAGCTAAAAATTGCGCTCAATTTGTTTGTCTTAGGGGGTGTCACCCCTCGCCAGATATTCGATCGAGTGCAAGATCGTAATTTTAGCCTTAACATTAAGTCTTGAGAGTCGATCGAACTCTCAAACACGCCAGCCCGATCGCAAGTTGTTTACTGATGTCAGAAACCTCAGCCTAAAGGCGTGAGGCTTGAAAGAGAAATCTAACAGGCCATTCTGACCAGACTAAGCTTTAAATAGCTACGTTATTTAGGTCACGACACCCGCTTGATGCGAAGCTAGTCCCTTGCTCTGTCGCTAGTGGTTAAACAGTCTTAAGGTCACGCTCGACAGTGCTGCTAGCCGGCGCAAGCCTTTATAACTTTGTCGAAGCTAACTTTCAGAAATGGGAGTTTGGGGCAACCATTCCCCAAAAATCGGAGAGGTTGCATAAAATTCCCTCTCCGACCCCGAAAGGGGATTTAATTCAATGTAAAGCCGTCCTATAAGGACGGGGCTTCAGACCCAGTTTTTTGGTGAGGTTTAACATATAATGCGAGTTCTTTTAGTTTACCCGCTGTTTCCGAAAACATTTTGGTCTTACGAGAAAATCCTAGAATTAGTCGATCGTAAAGTGCTGCTGCCACCGCTGGGTTTGGTAACAGTAGCAGCTATTTTACCCCAAGAATGGGAATTTAAGTTAGTCGATCGCAATATCAGACAAATCACCGAAGCAGAATGGGAATGGGCAGAGCTCGTTATTCTCTCCGCAATGATTGTCCAAAAAGAAGATTTGCTAGACATCATTCGCGAAGCAAAACGGCGCGGTAAATCCGTAGCTTGCGGCGGCCCTTACCCCACCTCTGTACCCGAAGAACCTCAAGCAGCGGGCATAGATTACCTGATTCTCGACGAAGGCGAAATCACCTTGCCGATGTTCGTCGAAGCAATCGGGCGGGGCGAAAAAAGCGGAATTTATCGATCGGACGGCGTAAAACCCGATGTTACCACAACCCCAGTCCCCCGCTTCGACTTGCTGGAATTAGACGCCTACGATTCCATGTCGATTCAATTTTCCAGAGGCTGCCCTTTCCAGTGCGAATTCTGCGATATCATCGTCCTCTACGGCCGCAAACCTCGCACGAAAAACCCCCAACAATTGATAGCAGAATTAGACTATCTCTACAACTTGGGCTGGCGGCGCGGCGTGTTCATGGTAGACGACAACTTTATCGGCAACAAACGCAGCGTCAAACTGTTGCTAAAAGACTTAAAAGTCTGGCAAGAAGAACACAAATTTCCCTTTACTTTCAACACAGAAGCATCCATCGATTTAGCCCAAGATCAAGAATTGATGGACATGATGGTTGCTTGCAATTTCAATGCAGTGTTTTTAGGGATTGAAACTCCCGACGAAGAAAGCCTGCAAATGACGAAAAAATTCCAAAATACCCGCAATTCCCTGATCGAATCCGTAGAGTTAATTGCCAAATCCGGTTTGCGAGTAATGGCCGGATTTATCATCGGATTTGACGGCGAAAAACCCGGTGCCGGTCAGCGGATTGTCAAGTTTGCCGAAGCAGCAGCCATTCCTAGCACAACCTTTGGAATGCTGCAAGCTTTGCCGCACACTGCATTGTCCCACAGACTAGCAAAAGAAGGGCGGTTGCGCGACAAATCTGGCAACCTCAACCAGACTACCTTGATGAACTTCATTCCCACGCGGCCTCTCGAAGATATTGCCCGCGAATATGTCGAGGCATTCTGCGAAGTGTACGATGCTGAGAAATATTTAGACCGGACTTATCGCCATTTCTTAATGTTAGGTGCACCCACAGCAAAGATACCTGCAAGAGTTCCCAGTTGGATCGATTTGCGAGCACTGTTAACTGTGGTTTGGCGGCAGGGAGTCAAGCGCAAAACTCGGTGGAAGTTCTGGCATCATTTGTTCAGCATTCTCAAGCGCAATCCTGCTGTTTGGGATCACTATTTAACCGTATGTGCTCACAACGAGCATTTCCTCGAATACCGCCAGATTGTGCGGGATGAAATTGAAGCTCAATTGGCTGAGTTTTTGGCGTCGGAGTCTCAAACTGTATATCAAGAACCTGTTGCTGTTGAGGAAAAGCAAGTGCAAGCGGTTTAGGGTTCGAGAATTCTACCTAATAGCCAGATACCCGACTTCTTAAACAAGTCGGGTATCTGGCTATTCTCTTTTGTTATCTGGGCTTACTGATAAAATTTTTGCCTTCTTCATCACCACACCCGCTGAATTGGATAAGCATCAAAAGCCTCATCACGACTAATCAAAACCAGCGAATGATTCATCGTCTGTCCTACCAGAATGCGATCGAAGGGATCTCGATGATGCAGAGGAAGACCTGCGTAAATCTCAGTGTCTTCAAATGTAATTGGTAGAATTTGAGCGTTAATGTATTGCAATTCCTTCGGCAGGTCTTCAAATGGCCGATTCAGTTGAAGCTTACCGACATTGATTTTAATAGAGATTTCCCAAAGGCTGGCAATACTAAAATACAAACCTGTTTTAGTATCGATCGCTTCTTTTGCCTTACTACCTAGATTGGACTCGCCAAGCAAATACCACAGAAAGGCATGAGTATCTAAAAGGGAGTTCATGTTACATATATTCCTTTAAATCTTCCAGCGGTTCATCGAAATCATCAGACATAACGATCTGACCGACCCAACTACCATAACCATGAGGTTGTTCAAGTTGTTGTTGAGATGATTCAGTTTTTGCGTGTTTTTCAAGTAAATATTTTGCATAATGCAATATCTCTTGTTTGAGAGATTCTGGCATCTTGACAACAGTTTGAAAAATCTCTATATCGATAGTCATGATTTATGTGGAATTTTTACTATGTCATATTCACTAATTATACCGTAATTGCAGTCAAAGGGTATTTAGAATGGTTATCTCGTTTAATCTTGTTTCCAAGCAGAGCCTGGAAATGTCATATCCTGCGGCTGTGTCGCCTCTTGAGAGCAGCCTGAGAGAGCATCCCGAGGTATTCCCAGTCTCTCACTGAACAGGTAAAATACTACTATTGGCGGTAGCAGTTATTTCGGCAGATAGAGGCGCGATCGCCCGCAAATATGAAAATCTAATTACAAGCTCAAAAATATCAAAATAGCGATCGCCCTCAACCCGCCATGTTAGGAACAAATCAACTCAGAACAGCCGCTCTCTTAGGACTCCTAAGCGGCCTTCTCGTTTTAGGAAGTTATTATTTAATCGGCAACGAGCAAGGACTTTACATCGGTTTAGCGCTAGCCGCCTTCTCAAGTTTTAGCTCTTGGTACTATTCCGACACGGCCGCGTTAATGGCTTACCGCGCTCGCCCCATCGCCCGCAGCGAAGCACCAGAAATCTACGATATGGTAGCATCGCTGAGTAAAAAAGCCCAAATTCCAGTACCGAAAATCTTTGTAGTTCCCACTCAATCTCCCAACGCATTCGCCACAGGAAGAGACCCGGAACACGCCACAATAGCAGTTACTGAAGGCATCATGAATTTGCTTTCCCGCGACGAATTGGAAGGCGTTATAGCGCACGAATTGACGCACATCCGCAACCGCGACACTTTGACTCAAGCAGTTGCAGGAACAATTGCGGGTGCAATTACATTTGTCGGGCGAATTCTGACTTTTGGAGCGCTTTACGGCCCGGTAACGCGGGATAGCAGACAAGGCCCGAATCCGTTTGGTTTGCTGTTTTTAATCATTTTAGCACCGCTATCAGCAACCCTAATTCAAATGGCGATTTCTCGGACGAGGGAATTTGCAGCCGACAGCGGTGCGGTGGAAATTACCAATAACCCGATCGGCTTAGCAAACGCCCTGCAAAAATTGGAGAAAATGGGTCATGAAATTCCGATGCACGGCAATCCTGCGATGTCGCCGCTGCTGATTGTGAATCCTTTTTCGACTAAAGGTTTGCAGTCACTTTTCCGAACTCACCCGCCGACAGAGGAGCGCATTCAGCGCCTTTTGGAAATCGCGCAGCAGCAGCAAGGTACTCCAGTTATGGCTTACATAAACGGAGTTTGATCGATCGAAAATGCAGCAAGAATATGGAGAAACCCGGTGTTTTGAAGCAGCCGGGTTTTTGTATGTTTGTAACTAATTAAGGATCGCGAATTAAATAACTTACAATTTTAATTGTTATTGTGGGATGGGCGTCCCGCCCGTCCCACAAACTTGTGGAAGTTATTTAATTCTCATTCCTAAGTATGGCGCTGGCTGTCAAACCCCATGTGTTTTTCTTTTTATCAAACCTTTTGACAACAGCAACATTAACTGTTTGCTCGTTTTGCAACTGACCAGCTAATTCATGAGGAACATACACATTTTCTACAAACCCAAAACCACTTTGATGCAAGCGAAAACGACCAGTTTTACAAGACATACTATCAAAGAGTTTGCCCGATTCGCGTTTCTCCACCGCAAGCACCGTTAGCCGCTCGCCGTTTTTATCAACAGTCAGCGTCACTGGCGCGCCCATTGGCAGATTTAAATTCTTCAGCATTCCCTGATCGGGAGTAACAACTTCTTCAGATCCACTATGAGAATGCAATCCAAATTTGAGCATAATCTTGCCAGTTTTTGCTGCAAAGGTGCCGAGGTAATTAGCATGGAATCGCGGGCAACTTTGCCAAATCACCTTTTCGGCACTAGCAGCTATATTTTCTAACACTTCCTCCGGGTTAGAGAGATTTCCTGCACGATCGTACCAACTAGCCGTCAAGAGATTGCGAAGCGATTGGGGGATTTTCCATCCGTTATTGTTACGAACAGCAAAAGCTCGATAGGCAGCCCATTTAGCCACTTCCCCTTGGCCTCTATTTGCTGCGAGTCGGCTGAGATCCTCAAAAACGCTAACACCAAAATTTTCATCCCTGCAAGTTAAACACGCTTTTGCACAAAGTGCTAACGCTAGTTGAGAATCGGAAGTTTCCACGACTTTAGCTAATGCGTGCCACGCCCAGTAATCGCTACGCTTCTGCTTGACAAAGGAAACCAAAAGTTTTTGAGCTTCTGGCGCTCGCCCCAAACGATTTAGCAATAAAGCCTTGCGATAATTCAGCCATTCCGGTTTTTGAACTTTGGCGCGATCGAGTGCAACATCGATCAATTTAACGGCAAAATTTTGTAATTCTTGTACATCCGGGTAATCTTGAACAGTCAATTCACAAGCAATCTTCCCCACTTCCCTTGCTGTTTTCTCAACCAATGACTCGTAAACTTTACCGTCATTAGCAGTAGAAACCTGAAAATCTTCCGATCCAAAACTGTCAATACCCGCCCATTTTACGAACTTGGGTAAAAACTTGATTTCCTTTTTTAATCGAACAATTTGGGATAGCAAACGACTAAACAGCAAATCTGGTCGAGTCAGCTTGAGTTTGTAATATTCTGCCAATATTTCCCTGAGTTGGCTGACAGATGTCTCTGAATCTATGGATTGAGATTGATTAGCCGTATCTATTAGTTTTTTTACTTTGTCATAGAGAACCCAACCTAAACTGCTAGCCAGGAATTTGTCATTTGGATGTTGTTTTAGCAGTTCGTGCCCTCTCGAATAAGCTTCATCTATGCGTCCAGCTTTTCTCAAATTTTTGATTTCTTCCGTTAAATTTGACATTTTTATAATTCCAGTGCGAGGCGAACTAATTCTGAGATTTGTAAATTTGTGTAGCCGAGCGGCACAACTTGCGTCACAAAAGCATCTCCATCGTAGACAACTTTCAGTTTGAGAGTGTCATGTTCTGATTTGAGATAGTAAAATTGATGGTAGTAGTGGTGTTCAATTCCCCAGATGGCTATTTTGTGTGAGTCTAGTTTTGCTTTTATGATAGCTTGAACTGTTTGCTGAAATTCATTTCCTAATCGCACTTTTGATGTAATAACATCGCGCACTAAAGCGGCAAATTCAATCGGCTCAGATTTTACAGTTTCAATTCGCGTGACCTCAAATTGCCCATTGTAATGCAAGCGAAGACAGCAGGAACATCGACCCTCTTCCGAGGCAAACTCGTAAACTTCCTGATAACTATTATGCTTGTATGAAATTACCTGGATTTGATGGAATCTCAGAATTGCCGCGATATGTAAGTAAAGATTTTTCAAAGGTTTTTCGTGGATAGGGAAAGCCGAAATATTTGCATTCCCTGCTGCTGAATCCGGATCAAATGCAATTAAATCCTTAAATACCACTGAATCGAGCTTGCTTTGACTGTTCTTCCAAGTTGTTTTAAAAAATGGTGTAATTGAGGGAAAATTTAAGAGAAAAAGTTGATTTTGGGAGACAGAAAACAAGGTATAAACCCATCGAAAATAAGCGGCATTTGTTTGTCCCTGGCCGGTATCCATATTTGCGATCGCAGTCTTAAACCGCTGTCCCTGGGCGCGATGTAGAGTCAGCGCGTAGCCAAACCTCAGATGGGCTGCGTTTAAATACGGATCGCTGCGTAGAAACTTTGCTAATTCGCTAGAGTTATCCGATTCGTCTGATTCTATTACCTGTTTCTGCTGTTGTCTAAATCTGCTTTCTGCTGAAACCCGCAGAGCTACAAGTGTGTCCTTGTCAAATTCTGGCTTTTCTGCATACAAATAATCACTAAAGCAGTAAAATTGAACCTCTTTACTGCTCTCAAGTAGCCGTACTCGAAGACGCAGAAAATTTATCTTAAGTGGCTGTTCGCGCCCTTTCAAAGGTTGGATTAAAGGTGAAATATTGGGATAAACTTCTATGACTTCAGCAAAAGAGTTATTTGATATATAAGTTGGATCGGGCTGTTGTCTATCTACTGCGACAGGGCTGTTGTGGATATGTACAATATCACCTGCAACAATCTGTTTACCTAGACCCAAAAACTCTTGTCTAACCTGATTGTTGATGCGGTTAACCGATTCGTTGCTGAAAACTATAAACTTGGTGGATCGGTAATCTTCCTGGAATACGGTTCTCGATACCTCTTCTTCATTTGAGCGATCGACTATTTGGATGCAATTCGAGTCATCGGCGATCGCTGCGAGCTGATTAAATCTGCCACAATGTATACTTTGAGCGATTTGTTGACAATTTTTGACAAACAAATTTTGCTCTTGTCCTGGAAGTATAAAATCAAGATTGATGCGATCGATCTCACCGCCTATCGCAGCCTCCAAGCGCTCGTAACACAGGGCCGATTCCTCCACTTTACCTCTTGTTAGCTGAAACGGATCGCCCAGAAAAATCACCTGTCTTTGAGTTTTATCAATTTCGGTATATTCCAAGAAATCTGTAAGCAGTTGTCCGCTACCGTAACGAAAAACATCATTTTCAAACTGTGAATCCGATATCAAGTGGGCATCACCGACAATGTAAACTTCTTGCTCTGTATCCTGATTTTTGTCCAATCCATAGACAAGCTGATCCTTCTCTACTTTGTAATTTTTTGTGAAGAGATGCGAGTAAATACTCTTTGATTCAACTGGATAAACAGATGCAATCTTACTGTTAGGCGCAAGCACCGAGCAATTTCGCTTTAAGGCTCTAGATGTATCTGAAATCGCTTTTTGCAGAAGATGCAAACCTGTTCCCATCATCCCAGTCACGATTAAAACCTTCTTTGAGGAAGCTAAAAATTGCTCAACGCGATTAACTACAAATTCAAGAGACTTAGGTAACTCAACTTTAGCAGTATCAACTGCTGATAAAGAGTCAGGAATTGCTTTAGTACCCAATCCTGGAGGAATATAATCAGCAATAGAAAAATGTTGAACAATGTCTGCTAAATCTTGCTTAGAAAAATTGATTTCTCGGCTAGTGATTTGAGATAACCGCTGTATTGTACCGGCGAAGTCAACAACATGAAACCACCTTTCAATATTAGGCGATAGCTGTCTTTCGTCAAAGGTAATGGGTTTGTGAAAAAGCACTAACCCAGATATATATCCTAAATTTGGTTTTCTATCTGACGGGAATCTAATTCTTTTTAAACTGTTGAGTAGCGCAAATTTGTTATCTCTGACTTGAATAAATGGATTTGGCTTGCTTCCCCCTTTTACCTCCACGTCACCAGCCAGCCACGGCCCATTTTCTGAAAAAGTAATATTTCCCCCGTAGTCTTTGAAGTCGATGACAGTAATACTGTTTCTTTTCAGAATTGCTGCATCAATTTCGCTTCCTTCACAGTAGAAGTTTCCTAACAGAATTATCAAATCATCCGAATCACCCCACGCCCGTTCCAATTCGTTTAGCAAGCCATCGAATATACGGTTCTCATGGGTTGTCTCGTAAGCGTGCGTTCTATATACCCGAACAGTCATAGCTCGATCGCGTTTAATTTTATTAGCCGAATCTTCTCACAGGTTGAGCACCGTGAGCAATAGTTTTCAGGGAGAAACAGTTTTTCTCAGTGATCCAGTAGCAGAATCAGTTTGTGTGTAGCCTATACGACAAAGTAGCATGGATTGTTGGCTGCTGTCAAAACAGCCTGAATCCCGGCGCGTGCGGGAGGCGCAAACCTATGGTGCGAAGCCAATTTGGCATTCTGATTGTCATGACGGCCGCAAGTCGATCGGCATAAAAGTTATCTCACCGGGTGTAGTGTCCGTTGATACTGGCTAACGGCTGAACTCACCCGGACACTAAAAAACGCAGATGATTTGGACTCATCTGCGTTTGTCCGGTTTAATTAAACAGTCCTGGACGCACTCCGAATAAAGAAACCGGGTTTTTTCCGAATTTGTCGCCTACAGCGCGTCTTCTCAATAAAAACCCGGTTTCTGGACTCTCATGGGTAAGTCCGATTAAACCCTATTAAACTCAAGCCGCCACCTTATCTAAAGGCCGCACTTGACGGAGGAATTCGCGAAGTGCGTCACCTTCCACCACCTCAGTTTCCAACAGTTTCTGCGTAATTGTTTCCAACAATTCCCGATTTGCTTTCAGAATATCCAAAGCTTGCTGATGTGCAGTTTCGACAATTTCCTTCACTTCTTGGTCGATCGCCTCAGCAGTTTGAGCACTCACCGCACGGCGGGCATTTCCCATACCGTCATTGAGGAACATTGATTGTTGACCTCGATCGTAAGCAAGAGGCCCCAAAACCTTACTCATCCCGTAAGTTGTCACCATCCGTTCAGCTAAATCAGTCGCCCTTTGCAAGTCATTTGAAGCGCCAGTAGTAATGCTACCAAACACGACTTCCTCAGCCGATCGCCCGCCCAACAAAGTCGCAATTTGACCGCGCAACTCCGATTCATCTAACAAGAAACGGTCTTCAGTCGGTACCTGCAACGTGTAACCCAAAGCAGCCATACCGCGCGGGACGATCGAGATTTTTGACACTTCGCCGCCGCCCGTCATCGCAGCACCCACCATCGCGTGCCCGACTTCGTGGTAAGCCACAATCTTTTTCTCTTTTTCATTGAGCACCCGGCTTTTCTTTTCCAAGCCGGCCACAACGCGCTCAAACGCCTCAAAAAAGTCTTCCTGCGCTACAGTTAGTCGTTTGTTGCGGGCCGCCAACAAAGCAGCTTCATTGACCAAATTTGCCAAATCTGCGCCCGAAAAACCGGGGGTGCGAGCGGCGACGGCCTTCAAGTCAATATCCGGGCCCAACTTCACTTTTTGAGAGTGAATGTTCAAAATTTCTTCGCGGCCAGATAAATCGGGGCGATCGACTAAAACTTGGCGATCGAAACGGCCAGGGCGTAACAAAGCAGCATCCAAACTTTCCGGGCGGTTAGTTGCAGCCAGCACAATTACCGTAGTATTGCCCGCCGCAAAACCATCCATTTCAGTTAACAATTGATTGAGAGTTTGTTCGCGTTCATCATTCCCACCGAAGCTAGCGTTACTGCTACGAGATTTGCCGATCGCGTCCAATTCATCAATGAAAATAATACAAGGAGCCTGTTTCTTAGCCTGCTCAAATAAATCTCTAACTCTGGCAGAACCAACACCTACAAACAGTTCCACAAACTCCGAACCCGAGATGCTAAAAAACGGCACGCCAGCTTCACCAGCTACTGCTTTTGCTAACAGCGTTTTGCCAGTTCCCGGAGGCCCGACTAACAGCACGCCTTTGGGAATTCTCGCACCAATTGCCGTAAATCTGTCGGGAGTTTTCAGGAATTCAACAACTTCGACTAATTCAGTTTTAGCCTCTTCTACTCCAGCCACATCAGCAAAAGTAATTTTCGCCGATTCGCCTTCTACATAGACCTTAGCTTTGCTTTTGCCCAGCGACAGCGCACCCTGTGGCCCACCGCCCTGTCTGTTCATGAAAAATTGAAAAATCGCCACAAAAATCAGCGGCGGAACTACCCAGCTTAAAACACTGCCGATCCAGCCATTTTTGGAAGGGGGAGTTGCCGCAAATTCAACGCCTTTTTCTTGTAAAAGTTTAGGCAATTCCAGGTCAAAAATCGGCGTAGTTGACAGCACTTGACCGGGTTTATCACCTTCGCCTTTGAGTTGGTAGCGAATTTCATTTTGACCTACCGAAGCTCTGACTACATCTTGTTCTTGTACTTGATGGACGAACAAGCTGTAAGGCACTTGTGGAATTTGGGGGCCGAACAAATTGGGTAAAAAGATGTTTGCCAGCAGAAACAAACTTGAGAGCAATAACAAGACATTGCTAATTTGTCGAAAACGAGGTGGTTGGGGCTGGTCTTTAATGGCCATTGATAACTGTCATCCTTTGATTTAAAGCTGTTTTATTCATTTATTCTCTCATCAATTACCCACACACGGTTAAGCGGATTTCCTCACTCGATCGGGTGGGTTAACCCGCTAGCACGGATTTGCTATTATTAACAATGCTTTTTTTAACGAACCGCGAAGACCCTAATGACACGAAGCAAGAGCCGAGGGTTATAGTATGTAGGGTGCGCCGAATAACACCGACTATTTATGCAGATTCTGGGTTTAATTGAATCATTTCCCAAGTGGTATAAGTGCCGATCGCACCCCAAATCACGTAAGGCAAAAGTAACAAAGCCGCGGTTTGAGAAATCGGCAAAACAGCCAACGTCAATACAGCCCCTAAAATCTCGCCAGCCCCTCCCAAAATTGTCCCTACTTTCAGACTTTTGGCTCTGAGAGTAGCAGGAATATAAGCAACTGTGACAATTTCTAAAAGCAAGTACAAAGCCATCAGCAGCAAAGTTTTAAGGCTCCCTGGCTCCTGTTCCCACACGAAAGTAGCGCTGCCGGCCCCGCAAGCAAAAATCACCGTCCAAATTAACGGAATAGCAGGCTCAAAAAACATCCAATCCGGTCTTTCAAGTTTGACGGCCCAATTAATATCGCGGAGTTTAAAAAACAGAGTTCCGAAGGCGACTGAGAAAGTCACGCCCCCGATAATCATCCAAGATTCAATCATGGTTTTCAACTTTCCAATTGCTCGATCGCTCATTAAGTCGATCGTGCCAACTTAAAGCCGAACTTAGATCCGCCTTTAGTAATAACTTTTTTGACATACTCCCCGGCCATCAGGCACGGGGATTCTAAGGTCAAACAGCAATTGCAGGCTCTCGCCCGTCTGACATCGCCTAACTTAGCGGTTGATGCCCCAACCGCACAAATATTTTTGGCGGCATTTTCATCCCGCCCATTTAGTAATTGGCAGGACGGACAACGCCATTCTCTCACTGATAAATCTAGTTTTTCCAGAACATGACTGCAATGAAAGCAAGTCTTGCTCGATGGATACCAACGGTCGATAAAAATGATTTGTTTACCTTTCTTCGTCGCCACCCATCCCAGAATTTGCAGGAATTCCCCAAATGCTAAATCTAAAATTTTCCGTCCCCAGAGGCGTTGCATTCCCTTCAGGTTCAACGTCTCAAAGCACAGCACGTCAAACTGATCTGTTAGTTTATGTGCCAGCTTCCAGAACCAGTCAGAGCGCCGATTCACCACATCCTCATGCTGGCGAACAAGATGCTTTCTAGCGCGTTCCCGATTGGCTGAACCTTTCTGTTTATGAGAGTGCTGGCGACTCGCTTTCTGGATGGCATTAAGCGACTGTTTGAGGAATTGAGGCGATTCGATTTTGGCAGCATCCGAGACGGTGAGGAACGTTTTTAAACCAAAGTCAAATCCAGCGATTCTACTCGTCTCGAATTTGCTTTCTGACTCCGAAACGCTATCAACAACCACAACCATAAACAACTCACCTAATGTCGTGCGTTTAATGGTTAAAGTTTTGACTGTTCCCTCAATTTCTCTCGATTTCCAATATTGATACACTTTCTGCCCAATCTTGAGCCGATTGCCACCTAAAAACTTGTATCCAGCCTGTTTTAAGGTGAAAGACTTATATTTCTTTACTTTCTTGAATCCCGGCGCCCTCACTCCTTTTTGATGATGTTTGAAAAACAACTGGTAGGCTTTCTCAATGCGCTGGCAGATATCCTGCACAGCTTGAGCTCCAACCAACTGCCAGAACGGATTGCGCTTCCGCAGTTTGGCAATATGAGCCTGAAGTTTGGCGCAGTTCAAATGCTTAGCCCACATCCGGTAGTACCGTTTATGGAGTGCTATACAATGGTTATAAATTACCCCGGCAGCATTGATGGTTCGCTTGAGGTATTTATTTCGCTTATGATTGTATAGTTTGAACTTCAGAGTCTTCATACTATTATTGTATAGTCAAAATGTTCTCATGGGGGACTCAGAGAAAATAAAATACAATAAAATAAAAAGCCGTCCTAGAAGGACGGGGCTTTAGACCCATTAATTTCGGTAAAGCCCGATGCAATTATTGCTAACCGCCCGACACATTTTTAGCAAACTCATCGCGTCCAGACTCCAAATTAGCTGGAACGCCGTTAGGGTAATTTTGCGCGATTAAAGCTTGCAATTTTTGCACTCGGTTTTCAGGGTTGGGGTGAGAACTCAAAAACTCCGGCGGCGCTTCGCCCTTCCTAGCGGCACCGAGGATTTGCATCACCTCAACAATACCTCTAGGATCGTAACCAGCTTCAGTCATAAACCGAAAACCGAGCCGATCGCTCTCAAGTTCATCCGATCTACCGTACCGCAAACCGACAACTTGATTGACAGCTTGAGCAATTAATGCTGCCTGCTGCCCGCCCCCGCGATCGTCGCTAGTAGCCACCCCAACCGCCGTTACCAAAGCCCTGCCCAACTGCTGTTTTGCCAAGTGTTCCGCACCGTGGCGGGCGACAACGTGACCGGCTTCGTGCCCGAGTATAGCGGCCAACTGAGCCTCCGAATTCAGCCGCCCCAGCAGCCCCGCAGTAATGAAAACTTGTCCCCCCGGTAAAGCAAAAGCATTCACAGTTTGGGCGTCTCGCAGCAGGTGGAATTCAAACGGATAACCCGCTTGTTTCGCCACCGAACCGTTGATAACTCGTGCTCCTACTCGATCGAGATACTGCTGAATACTTTGGCTGGGATAAAGCCCCCCGTGCTTGGCGGCCATTTGATCTCGCGCCTGCAATCCCAAAACTATCTCTTGGCGGGGAGAAAGCTGCACCCGCTGTCTCTCTCCTGTTACCGGATTTTCTACGTCGTTTGTAAAATAGGTGATTGCCCCAAAAAATGCCATTAACAGCCCGATCGCGGCTCGAAATAAAAATTTATTCACAAGCTTTTACCTAAAAAGTTTCGCGATTAGAATACTATGGTGACAGCTTTCTCGACATCTGTCTGAAGTATCAAGAATGGAAAGTTGTTAGAGTTTTTTGAGATAATTTGCGAACAAGGCTTTTTTTTAACGAACCGCGAAGGCGCGAAGGACACGAAGGAAGGGAAGAAGGTTATAGTTATTAAATTGGTTAAACTGAGATGTTGCACCATTGTCAGCAACAGGCTTTCCGGCCTGTTCCACAAAGAATAGATTTTCTTGTGGAACAGGCCGGAAAGCCTGTTCCGAAAAGGCTAATTGAGAATGGTGCAACATATGAGTTAAATCTCTTGAATCCACTACAAAATCAGTTGCCGAACTTCCTTCGCAATATGTTCCAAGCTACTCGCCGCCGCCTCGCTATTTGGTACACTGCCGTTACTGCCGTATTATTACTTGTATTCGCCACAGGTTTCTATTTCTACGTCCGCACTACTTTGATCGATCGCATTGATGACACCCTCAATCATGTTGTCGAAGTAATAGAGCGAACTCTCGTTATCGAACCGCTCAAAATCCCTAATACCACAGATAAAAATAAATTGCAAGTTAATATTCAAGCCAGTTTTCGAGATAGCACCGATGCAGTAGAAGACGACCACATAGATTTAGAATGGTTCAGTCCTACGGGCGAATTGCTGTGGTCTACATTATCGGAACCGCTGAATATTCCCATTCACGCTAACCGCACCGGCGAAACAGTTTGGATAATTAATAATGAGTTGCAGTCAGCTCAAAACTATTCTCTCAGACAAGTAACCCAGCGAGTACAAATCGGCAGGCAAGTTCTGGGATATTTGCGAGTCAGTCATCCTTGGTTTGAAGTGACAAAACCCATCCGCCAATTAATTCTTGATTTGATTTTGGGCGCGAGTTTAACTCTAATTTGCGTGGCGGCGATTGGCTGGCTGCTGTCGGGATTGGCAATGGCACCGGTGCGAGAGTCTTACGGGCGTCTCAAACAGTTTACCGCCGACGCTTCTCACGAACTCAGAAATCCGATCGCCACTATTCAAACTAACGTCCAAGTAGCTTTGGCGGAACCGGATATCGAACCGCAGCAACACCAACAGCTACAAGTTATCGAACGCCTCACCCGCCGTTTGGGGCGCTTGGTTGACGATTTGCTGTTTTTAGCCAGACAAGACAGCGGTATCGTGCAACAGCAGTGGATTGAAGTTCCCCTCGATGCTTTGCTGATGGAGGTAATTGAAGAACAACAGGCGATCGCCACTACCCAAAATCTCTCTCTTTCTTTGGAAATTGTCGATCAGCCCAACGCTGAGGACAACTTTACACTGTTGGGCGACTGGGATCAACTAGCCCGACTCTTTACCAATATAGTCAGCAACGCCGTGCAGTACACACCCTCTGGCGGAGAAATAGAAGTAGAATTGCAACTTGCAGCCAAAAACAAAAGAAATTCGCCGATCTTAAATCCAGCCCTGCAAATAAAAGTAACAGACACCGGCATCGGAATTTCCCCAGAAGCCCTGCCACATTTATTCGATCGATTCTACCGCGCAGATCCCGCCCGCACCCATCGCAGCGCCGCCGGTTCCGGCTTAGGATTAGCAATCGCCAAAGCAATTGTCGAAAATCACCGGGGCCAAATCCGCATAGACAGCCAAGTCGATCGAGGTACAGCCGTTACCGTCACCCTCCCCGCCCACAAATCAGAAGCATCCCACCTCTAAAACTTCCCCTCCTCCTCTGCGCCCTCTGCGCCCTCTGCGGTAAAAAAAAATCTCCCCCTCAAGCCTGATTCTTCTTACCTCTGGCCCAAACCAAGCTATTAAAATTCAATTCCCGCATAGATTAACATGAACTTTGTTAGACAACCTCGATCGAACTTGTGAGGAGTTATTTATGTTTCGCCACAATCTACCGTTTAAAAAAATCAGCTTGCTAGCAGCCACCGGCGTCGGTTTACTCGTTAGTCTCGCAACAATTTCCCACGCCGGCGGCCCCCCGCCCCAACAAGGAAAACCCGTTTCCCAACCCGCAGAGACTCCCGCAGCCACTGAAGAACCCGTCAGCGAACCAACTCCGGCTGCGAGTCCGGGCCCCAGCGGGATGCCCTCTACACCAACAGACGCGCCTGCCCGCTTCCCCATGCCCAGTGCGCGAGTTACGCCTGCCGAAGGCATGATAGTAATTAAACTGGTGAATACCACCAATGCCGTCATCAATTATCAAATCGTAGGCGTCACCCAGCCGCGCACTCTGGGCGAACAATCGGAAATTTTGCTTCAAGCCATCCAAGTGCCCATCACCATCACTTATCAGCGCCCAGACGGCGGATTGCTGCTGGTTCGCCCCCAAGCAACCGCGATGCCGGGAATGTTGCAAGTCAGTTTCGGCGCGACAACTGAGTTGGAGGCTGATACAAAATCGCTGCAAATTCAGGAAGATGGCAAGGTAATTTTGAATTAGTTTAACTGTTGACTGTTGACTGTTGACTGTTGACTGTTGACTGTTACCATTCGTGTCAACTTAAGACTCAAATCCATAATCAATATCGTTTATAGTTGAGTTTAGAGCCCCCTAACCTCCCTTAATAAGGGGGGAAAAGAGTATTCTTACCTCCCCTCTAACTCCCATTAATAAAGGGGAAAGAGCATTCAAAGTCAACCCCTACTCCCCACCGATCGGGGGGATTTAGGGGGATCGAAACTTCGATACAAACGAGATATACACAGGGTTTTAGTATTAGGTTGACACCGATGGGCTGTTACTAATTTACAATTCCCAATTCCCAGTCAACCGTCACTCGCCGAGTAACAACGGAGGTAACTTAGTAAAAGGTAAATCCTCGTTGATTGCATCAATTTCTTCCTGTTCTCTTTCGTTGATTTGACCGATATAAGACTTGAGAATTTGGGCAAGACGGTTGTTATAAAATCGGTGCAAACTATAATTGGGCGTAGCTGGAAAGCCACGCCGTTTTTTGTGCCGCCCGCCGGCACCGGGATCGAAGCTTTGGATGCCCCGATCGATCGCCCATTCGATCGGCGTATAGTAACAAGCATCGAAGTGCAAGCAGTCGATTTCCTGCAAACTTCCCCAATAACGCCCGTACAGTCGATCGCCCTTATACAAACAAAAAGACATACCCATCGGCTGTCTCTCATCTTCCTTGTCGTAGGCGGCTACAAATAAAACTCGATCGCGGTAATTGTGGTGCAACTGTTCAAAAAATCGCTTAGTCAGATACTTGCTTCCCCACCAACCAAATTTGTCGCAAGTATTCTCATAAAAAGCATACATTTGAGCAAACATGGCTTGGGGAATTTCATCGCCAGTCAGCGTTTTTACCAACAAACCAGCTTGATCGACTGCTTTGCGTTCGCGCTTGATATTGCGGCGCTGGTTGGCATTAAATGCGCCTAAATAATTGTCAAAATTTTGATAGCCTTGATTTTGCCAAATATAGCTGTGGTGCAACCAAGCGCTGAAACCGTGGCGTTCCATGCGCTGCCGCCATTCTGGATCGACATAAAGGAAATTGCAGCCGGAGATATTGTGGCGATCGCAAAAATGGTCGATCGCGCTTACCATTACTCCGGTTAACTCGTCTTCATCTTCCCCCTCGGCAATCAAAAACCGATAGCCTTCAGCCGGAGTAAACGGCGTCATTCCCATCAATTTGGGATAATATTGAATACCCAAACGTTGAGCTAAATCCGCCCACTGATTATCGAATACAAATTCGCCGTAGCTGTGGCTTTTGACATAAAGTGGCGCGCAAGCAATCAACTGTTTGTCTCGCCACACAGTCAAGTGATGCGGTAGCCAACCGGTTTTACCTGTCGCAGAGCCCGATACTTCGAGATTGTTCAGCCAATCCCATTCGAGAAATGGAGTTTTTAGTGGCATCGCCAGGGCATCCCACGACGCTTGCGGGATTTCGCCTATTTTGCTAATCCAGGCTACAGAATATTGAGGTTTTGGCTGTTTCAGCATAGGGAGACTTGTGCGTAGAGCGAACTTCATCGAGACTTACGCAGAGATCCCCCTAAATCCCCCTTAAAAAGGGGGACTTTGAGAATACTCTTGTCCCCCCCTTCTTAAGGGGGGTTAGGGGGGATCGAGCTTTGAGACTCTCAATGCGTAAGTCTTGTTCATTTAACTTAATACAACTCCCCTATTTATGGGTATTTTGACTCTGCGATCGATCCGATAATGCAAAAATACCTCTTGTCCCACCTGTTTAACCGCCAAAAGCTCCAATTTCGGAGCTAAATCCGCCAAAAAACCCTTTCCCTCCACAGGTGTCGGTGCATCCGCCCCGCCCAAAATTAACGGACACACCGTCAGCCAAAGTTCGTCTACCAAGCCTGCAGCCAGCACAGACGCTACCAGTTTTCCCCCACCCAGAATCGCCAAGCGTTTGATACCGAAGCTGGCTAGCTGTTGAAACGCATCAATCCAATCAATCTCTTCACCTGCGGTTTTCGCATAGATAATTCGATCGAATTGAGATGTTGCACCATTCTCAATAAGCTTTTTATGAATAGGCAAGATGCCTGTTCCACAAGAAAATTCCTCTGTTGTGGAACGGGCATCTTGCCCGTTCTTGAGAATGGTGCCAGATGTGCGATCGAACTTACTGTCTTTCGTCGGGTACGGAGACGGCAATGGCGTTTCCCTAGTGTCTTGCCCCGTCAGCAGCCACCGAGGCACCGGTTGCTGGAAAAATCGCAAGTTTGGGTCAAATTGGACCGATCGCGAACACACAATTTGCACCGGTTGTGGTGGCTTCCCTTGCAGTTCCCTCTGTTTGAGCAATTCCGGCGAAATCACTCTCATCGTCGTCCCATAGGCCTGTAAAGTGCCGTTGCCGAACAAAACGGCGTCGCTTGCTGCTACTTGCTGTTCGAGGTGGGCTTTGTCGTTGGCAGAACCGAATCTCGCGGGCGATCGTACTGCATCGGCAATTTTACCGTCGGCACTGATTGCGAGTATTACTGTTGCTAATGGTCGATCGATTTTATCTGTCATTAATTTATTAAATTTTCGCACGACATCATATTTAACTAAGTAACTTCACGGATATAAACCCTATTATTGTTCGCTATACGGACGCCATCACCAAGTCTTATAATCGATATCGGCTGGCGATTTCGACATAATTAAGTTTCTCTATACTCACCTGCTTAGCAACTAGAGTTATAATACTTAAAATTACCAATTTACGTCAAATTATATAAAACATAAAAATGGATTATTTAACCTGGAATAATTCAATCGCATCTCATTTCTTTAAACCGGAAATGGCGGACAGTACCGTTCACCTGTATGTCACAGAGAAACTAATAACGGATATTGGTCAAGAAAGGGGTGTTGATTTGTCAGATTTTATTGCAGCTATCAAAACGGGGCCTCCTGGGGTGACAAGGCAGGGTTTGTGCGTGAAAGCCTTACAAAGCCGGGATAATTGGCAGCAGCGAGAATTAGACTATCCGCCTTATATCGCTTATTTAGCGCTCTTTGTCTTAGCAGCCGGTATTGAAGGAACTTTTGCCGCCCATTCTTACTATCCGCGCTTGCGAACATTACTAGGCGAAGAACCTACCACAGGGCAGTATCCTTCATTTAACCGGATGTCGGAACTCTGGGAAGATTTAGAAAAATGGTCTAATCAAGATAAATCTGGCGAATTGGGTATCTTCAACAGCACCAGCATTGGCAAGAGAAATCACATTGGATTGCCGCTTGCACAAACTCTTCTGACTGAGGAAGAACGGCGCGCACTCCCGGCTATTTTTGCCGCTGCTGACTTAGATCCTATTTCATATCCCGCTGAGGGGGCGATCGCACTTTTGTTAGTCAAGCACGGGCGCAAACAACTGCGAGAACGGACTTTAAGCTTATTAAAAGAAACCAGAGACAGCGACGAACTTCGCCAAGCATTGCTCGAATGGATTATTGATGAATTGCGCGATTGGGATGGAACTGCTGAAGATTCAGGTAAGACGCAGATTTACGGAATCTTGAGATTGTGCTGCAAACTCGATTCAATTGCCAAACGCGCTAGCCTAAGCTTGCGTTGCAGTACCAAACACGAATTTCCTGAAGAGGATTTGCTGTTATTTTTAGAAGACAATTCTCAAGCTTTTTCCTGTTACGAAGATAGTGGGGGTTTGTCTTCACCTCTAATATGTGAGTCAGACGGAAAACCGCTGGTTGGTTGTGAGTTTGATTGGTTGAAAGGTTTGCAAGTGCGATCGGCTGACTCTAAATGGTGTTTTAAGCTGCCAGCATCGCCCATTCGAGTATTCGTTAATGGAGACAGTCAGGGATTGCCAGGTATTGTGGAAGTGCGGCAGTTGCCCACTCAAAAGCCATTTTATTTAGCTGCTCATCAAGAGTGTTTGGAATTGCTGACAAGATGGGGAGAATCGAGCTGTCAAGGCTTTGAAAAATTGCAAATAATAGATGGTTTGCCCAGTGGGTGGCACTTTTTCAAAGCGCAGGCTGCTTGCAGTGACGAGCTGATTAAACAAAAATACCCAATCTTAGCTTTACCGACTAATGTACGGCTAGAGTTAGCTGGGGGAATCCGCCTGGAAAGAGGCAATAAATTCTTTAAGTTTGCCCCGCCGAAATTGGTTCTGCAAGGTGCCAATGAATCAATAAAAGTATTTGGCAATAATAAGCTGTTAGATTGCACGGAAGCAGCAGGTATTTATGAACTGCCAGCCGATACAGCGGAAACGAAGTTGCTAATTGAAGCACGCAGTGGAGATGATATTATCAAACGCTGTTCTCTGTTATTGGTAGAAAACTATTCTTTGCCATCCCAAAGCAACGCGCCACAGTTCGATCGCTTCGGGAAGATCCACACCGGGGAAAATGAGAGCGCGGGCGTTTCTGGTGCATGGGTGCAGGGCGTTGATTTCCCAGACTTTAACTTTAACACTTTTTTACCAATACAAGGAAAGCAGCGGATTTTCTATGTAGGTAAAGAACCAGGGCAAATAGCAATCTGCCCTGCGGAATCACTACCTACAGATTGGGAGCCTGTTTGGGCGATTTCCAAAGGTCGCCATCGCGGTCAAGCAATGTTTTGTGGCACCAATTTGGCAGAGTCACAACCGTCGATGTCAAAGTGCAAAGACCGCAAGAAGATGCGGGCTTGGAAAGAAATATTGTGGCACGATCGCAAGATAATTTCCCCGCCAGATCGATCCAACTTGAAACCATTGTGGAAACAGTTTCAGAAGGAGGCAGAACGTGTCTGAAACTAGCGAAAAGCTGCTCTACGTTATTTCTGCAAAAAAGGAAGTTGCTTGGCTATCCTTTAAGGAAACCTTTGATTATTTGTATAATCTTGAGACGGGTGTGATGGAGGAAAATACCGGAATTAAGAATAAAAGACTTCAAACAATTCGCGCCCTCGATTCCCTAGGTCATTGCGACTTTAATTTTAGCGATCGCAGCAAGAGTAAGGTTTATGCTGCTCCCCCTGTATTGGTGCGGTTGCCTTGTGCTGGCTTTCCTCAAGCAATTTTAGCAGGAGCACGATCGCCTGCTACGATCGCACAATTATCAGAGGCTTGTCAGTCGGTGGGACATCACATTAACCTGGAAGTCACAGAACAATCCAATGAATTAGGGTTGATACCGAAGCGAGTCGCCGTGCAAGCGGAGGATGTAGGAGAATTGAGGGCGATCGGCAATTTGCTTAAAATACCTTTTATCGAAACGCCTTCAGCCTGGTCTTTGCTGCATTTTGCCGCTTGTATTTACGATTACTTAGCTACCATCGAATGGTCTAAAGAACCAGAACTAAACTGGCAAAGCAAAACCTTTGACCCGATTTCTTTACAATTTCAATCCATAAAAGAAACCGATGGCGCCATTCGCCTTAGTGAATACAGTCACCCATCCCGAAACACCAAAGTTTATTATCTGTGGCAAGATGGAATGTGTGCGGAAATAGACCTCGATTGGGGGAGGTACGCTGTTCTAAAAGCACTGCGGCGGAATGTTCTTATCTACGACAAACGCACATTCCATATGGCAGTACCCGCCAGCGCTAAGCTGCCACGACTTCTAGAAAGATCCTTAACTCTTTGTTCTGGTTATGCAGCAAAATATGAAAAAATGCCGCGTGTTCGGCCGCAAATTCAGGGATTCAATTTATTCTCCGCTATTCCCCCTCAAATAGCAGAAAGGATCGCAACTAAATTAGGGCAGACACTGTTGCAGCAATCTTTAGATATAACATAGTGAGGTAACTTATGCACAATCCAATTAACGCATTTAACACAATTCGCGACAACTTTCTACTTTATGTAAAAACCGCTTTCGGAACTCAATTTCCCGAAATTGAACGAGAACGGGAAAGACTGCTGCGCCAACCCGGTGCATTCCATCAAGAACCATGGATTGAACCGATGCCAAGCTATCAAAAATCAGGTAAAACCATCAATGATTTAGATATTTCAAATGTACCGGGATTAGATCAAACTGCCCTTCAAGACTTTAAACAACTTGCCGAGTGCGAACTTGTAGGCAATTACGAACTCTACGAGCACCAAATCGAAATGCTACGGCAAGCATTAGCAGGTAACAATGCTGTAGTAACTGCCGGTACAGGTTCGGGAAAAACCGAATCTTTTCTGTTACCTTTGTTTGCTTACCTCGCGCAAGAATCAATAAATTGGAAGCCGCCTAAAGCCGAACCAGAACACCTTAACGATTGGTGGAAAAATGAACAATGGCAGAACCAATGCAATCCGTTAGTAAATAAAAAACGCAGCTTTAAGAAATCTTATCGGGTTCCTCAGAGAAGTCACGAACAGCGGGATGCAGCAGTTCGCGCCTTGATTTTATATCCCATGAATGCTTTAGTTGAAGACCAGCTTACCAGGCTGCGCCGCGCTTTAGATTCTCAAGCAGCGCGAGATTGGTTTCAAGATAATAGAAAAGGCAATCGAGTCTATTTTGGCAGGTACAACGGCGTTACTCCCGTACCGGGGCATGAATACAAAGAAAATCGTAAACCTAATGGAAAAAAAATAGAAGAACTTCTGGAAGCAATGCAGCAGATGCAGTTATCAGCCGATCGCGCTAGCGAACACGCCGATCGCACTGGCGATCGAGATGTGAGGTTCTTTTTCCCGCGCTTAGATGGGGCAGAAATGCGCTGCCGCTGGGATATGAAAGATGCCCCGCCAGATATCTTAATCACCAACTATTCTATGCTCAGTATCATGCTGATGCGCGATCTCGAACGAGATATTTTTGAAAAAACAAAGGAATGGTTAAACAAAGATGGCAGCGTCTTTCATTTAATTGTTGACGAATTGCACTTATATCGCGGTACTTCTGGGACAGAAGTTGCTTATTTGCTGCGACTTTTGCTGCAACGTTTGGGGCTGCATCCCGGTCATCCAAAATTGCGGGTTCTTGCTTCTAGTGCATCTTTAGAACCAGACGATCCAAAAAGCTTAGAATTTTTGAATCAATTCTTTGGTTCTCAATGGAATTCCCAACAGATTATACCGGGTCATTTAGAACAAATTCCACCAATTGAAGGTCAAGAGTTTCTGGAGAGCGAACCGTTTATCGCTTTGGCAGCAGCACCAGAAATCAACAATGCAGAAACGTTGCAGTCAGCGGCTGCATACAGTGCTTGCCGTCAAATTGTGGAATCTGAAACCGCGCAAGTTGGTGCTAGAATGGTCAATGCTTGTAAAGTTGACGGCAAAATTCGCGCCGTAGCGATCGCTAATTTTGCTAAACAGATTTTCGGCAATGACTTACCCGATGAAAACCTCGAACTCGCAGTAACAGGACTTCTAGCGGCTCGCGGTTTATCGAACCAAACATCTTTGCCATCTTTCCGGCTGCACTGGTTTTTCAGGAATATTGAGGGGCTGTGGGCTTGCACTAAACCGAATCACGGGTGCGAAGAAAATGAAATCAGCAAAAATCGATTGGTTGGCAAACTATTTGTCGAAAATCCTCCCATACTTTACGACGAATACCGAGTTTTAGAACTGCTTTATTGCGAACAGTGCAGAACTGTATTTCTTGGGGGAAACAGGCTGACAAGACAGGATAATGACGGAGACGGATGGGAACTTTTGCCTACAGAACCAGATATTGAAGGGATACCCGACCGCAAGACAGCCATAGCTTTGGATCGCCGCAAGTATTCTGAATTTGCCGTGTTTTGGCCTTTTAGAAATATTAATGAAGATGTTTGCAAAGGTTGGAAGCAGCCATCGAGACAAGGTGAAGGCGGCGAGAAAGCCTCCTGGGATAAAGCATCGTTAGATACCCGCAGCGGTCGTGTTATTCTAGGAGATCCAGATTCCCCGGACGAACAGTGGGTGAAAGGCTATCTGTTTCACTTGCGATCGCTCTCTGTAGAGAAGCAAGAATTTATTGGAGCATTACCCTCCATTTGTCCCTGCTGTGCTGCTAACTACAGCCATCCTAAGAAAAAAAATAAATCGCCTGTTCGTTGGTTCCGCACAGGTTTTTCTAAGGTGAGTCAATTACTTTCCAAAGAACTGTTTTATCAGTTACCGGAAGATGCAGAATCCCGCAAATTAGTTGTGTTTTCTGACAGCCGCGAAGATGCCGCTTCAATATCCAACGGCATTGAGCGATCGCACTACGACGACTTGGTACGAGAAGCACTTTTTGATGAACTCGGACAGTTGGCTGTAGGCGAATTACGTTTATTAGAAGATATTCAACAATATGGTCAGCCTACTCGTCCTGAAGCCCAGTTATTTGCTCAACGCAACCCCAATATTGTCAGCGAGTTACAGGAAAAGCTTGAATCAGCTAACTTGACCTGGCAACCAGAACTTTCTCCTGTAGCAGTAAAAATTTTGCAGAAAGATCGAGATAATGCTCAGAAGCTACTCAACGAAATTCAGCAAAGAGGCAATACCCGCACAGTTCCTCTCAGAGCACTATTTGAAGGCATTGAGAATTCCCAAGACCCGGGACTCCTGATCCAGCGATTAGTAAACTTAGGCGTTAACCCTGCAGGTAACGATGTTCTTTACCAAGAATTTTCCTATGATGGAAAGTACCATCATTGGACAAAAATATTTGACTTTGCAACCGCCGGGTGGAAACTAGACTTGCCTCCTGAAGCAGAAACAAGGCGAGACAGCACACTTCGAGAAAAAGTTAAATCTGAGGTCTGCGACACACTTTTTAGTCGCCTGTACTTTGGGATTGAAGCATCTGGATTGGGTTATATTCGCCTGAATTTACTCCCAAATCAATTAGAACAGCTAGCCATTCAATGCGGAGTTTCAAGCTCAGTATTTGAGAGTATTTGCGATGGCGTATTGCGAATTTTAGGTGAATTGTACAGATATCCAAGAAAACCTCAAGATTATCCGCTGGATGACTGGAAAGACTGGGGTGATGCGCGCTCCAACTTCCGGAATTATATTAAAGAGTGTGCAAAAGCTTGCGGAATTTCCGAACAGGAATTGAAGCCCGCATTGAAATCTGCTATTTGCGAATACGGTCAACACCACCACTTTAAACTTAATCCCCGGTATTTATCTGTACGAGTTGCTGTGTCCGATGACCCCGTGTGGCAGTGCGAGTCTTGCCAGCGCCATCACCTGCACCGCGCCGGAGGTGTTTGTACTAATTGTTTGGCACATTTACCAGCGAAATCTAATAGAAAATGCGGGGATTTGTACGATCGCAATTATTTCGCCACCCAAGCTGTAAATAAGCGTCAACCGTTGCGGTTGCACTGCGAAGAGTTGACCGGGCAAACCGACGATCAGGCCGAAAGACAGCGGCATTTCCGCAACATCATCGTGAATTTTGGCGAACAAGACAGAGATTTTATCCCAGTAGTAGATACCATCGATATCTTGAGCGTCACAACCACAATGGAAGTGGGAATTGATATTGGCAGTTTAATGGCTGTTGTGATGGCAAATATGCCGCCGATGCGCTTTAATTACCAGCAGCGTGCGGGTCGCGGAGGGCGCCGGGGTCAGGCTTTTGCTATTGTACTTACTCTCTGTCGCGGTCGATCGCACGATGAGTTTTATTACCGGCATCCTGAAAAAATTACGGGCGATCCGCCGCCGGTTCCTTTTCTTGCTATGTCACAGGTTGAGATGGCCCAGCGCCTCCTCACCAAAGAATGTTTGAGACTAGCATTTATTGCTGCTGGTGTCAACTGCTGGGAGGTGGAAAAAAAGCCGGACAGTCACGGTGAATTTGGCACAGTTCAAAATTGGAAGGAAACGGAAGAACGGCGCGAACAAGTTCGGCGCTGGTTGGGAACTTCTTGTGAAGTAACTGAGGTAATAAATTCTCTGCTAGTCGGCGTTGAAGGTATCGAGCGCGATAACTTAGAAAACTATGCACGTCAGCAGTTGTTTGATAAAATTAATGAGTGCGCCAATAACTTAGAATTGACTGGTGATGGATTGGCAGAACGCCTCGCTGAGGGCGGGATTTTGCCGATGTACGGGATGCCTTCAAGAGTGCGCGATTTGTACCATCACGAACCGTCTAGAAAACAGAAAGTTTCTACTATCGATCGAGATTTAGATTTAGCAGTCGCGGAATTTGCACCAGGTTCCGAAAAAACTAAAGACAAGCGAATTTATACCGCGATCGGGTTTACAGCACCGTTAATTTCAGACGGTAAACACGGGTTAGTTCCTGCGGGCGAACCTGTGAGCGATCGCAAATGGATGTTGAGGTGTCAGCGCTGCCAACATACGGCAACCTCTAATACAATATTTGAAGATATAATCTGTCCGAAATGCGAGGCAACTGAGGAACATGGATTTCGAGTTTTTCAGTGGGCTGTCCCTTTAGCTTTCCGTACCAGCATCAATCCTGGAGCTGACGCTAAAGAGGAATACGATGCGTTAATTACAGGTGCAGGCAGCGTCGCCGAGGCCCAACCTCAAGATTTTAACTTAGTAAATAACACGAATACTCAGATAGCTTTCTCTAAGTCCGGCCGCGTTTTCCGCGTCAATGACAATAGAGGACAGCTATTTAAGGGAGCAATAGGAACTGCCACATTTGGACGCGGTGACAAACTATTACCCGATCAGTGGATTGATGAGCGATTCCAGAATAAGCCTGACGGGGTGAGGTTTAAACCCCAGGGCGAGTCAGAGGCGATCGCTATAATTGCCCCAAAAACTACTGGCGTACTGCGAATTAAGCCCGTTACTGTACCTGATGGATTGTGCCTCGATCCTATTGCACCCGGTTCTGCTGTCAAAGCTGCTTTCTACTCAGCCGCTTTCACGGTTCGTGCTGTAGCAGCACAGGAGTTAGACATCGATCCGGAAGAATTAGACATCAGCGGTTTGCGACAGGTTGAATTAGAGGATAAAAAAGTAGGAGAAATTGTAATTAGCGATCGCCTTGCTAACGGTTCTGGCTTCACCTATTGGCTAGCTAATCACTGGGAAGACATCCTTTTAGACAAAATTCTGAATTCTCAAAATAGCTTTGCTGAGGCAATTATGTCACCACAACACCGCCAAAAATGCGACTCTTCTTGTTACGATTGCTTGCAGCAGTACCGCAATATGAACTATCACGGTCTGCTGGATTGGCGTTTGGGACTTTCCTTGCTGAGGGCATTGGCTAGCAGCAATTTTCAATGCGGACTCGATGGGGATTTTTCTACTCCTGACTTAGAAAATTGGCTGCTGAATGCAACTGCTTTGCGCGATATATTTTGTGCTTCGTTTAGTTGTTCCGGGGAACAGTTCGGCGCTTTACCGGGTTTTGCAGTGGGAGATAAAAGCGTTATTATCGTTCATCCTTTGTGGGACGTAGATAACCCTCAAGGCTTATTGCATGAAGCGATTGCTACAGTAGAAGCGCCCGATCGAGTTCGATACCTAGATACCTTCAATCTCCTGCGCCGTCCGAGTTGGTGCTATCAATCGCTAGATGATTAGATGCAGGATTCAAACATTAACACACTAGATGGTGGATAACTTGACTGAATGAGGATTTACGCAACCTTCTCGTGCAGAGCCGTGGCAATTCCCAGAGCGCTTGGGGCTACGCGGCCTGCTGGGGGATTGCCACGGCTCTGCCTAAATCCTATTAATGCACTATGTAGGCGCTCCGGCCTGCTCTCCTATTTGTAAAGTTTTTTATAGATCCGATCGCACAGCTTGTATTTAACGGATAATGTCTGTTTATTTATTTTTGTCCCCCAGCGATCGCCCTAGCAAAGTATTTACTTTTCTTTACAAAAAGCAGATCAAAAAACGGCGCGACAGGTAAAAATTTCCTTGCAGACTTCAAATGCGTCGCGCGATCGACTAGAGTAAAAAAAATGGCTTTATCCGTTTATTCATCGCAAAGGAAACAAAGCTCATGGTTCAACGCGGTTCTACAGTTCGGATTCTCCGCAAAGAATCCTTCTGGTATCAAGAAGTGGGCACCGTTGCTACGGTAGACCAAAGCGGCATTAAATACCCAGTTATCGTTCGCTTTAACAGCGTAAATTATGCAGGCGTCAACACCAACAACTTCGCCCAAAGCGAATTAGTGGAAGTGTCAGCACCCAAAGCAAAAGCGAAAACAGGGACTCCAGTAGCTTCCGGCGGCAAACAAACCACGCTGGACGAGAAAACCCGGAAAACCGGCAGCGGAGGAGCCCCCCAGCAGCCGAAAACTTCGACCGACAGCAAACCCGGTGCCGAAGTGACCGGCAGCGTCGAAGGTTCGCCAAATCAAGGAACAGAACAACGCTAATTGTGCCAGAACTGCCAGAAGTTGAAACTATTTGCCGGGGATTGAATCAAGCAACCCTCGATCGAGAAATTTTGGACGGGGACGTGTTGTTAAACAGCACGATCGCCCGCTCAATCTCTGCGACCGATTTTTTGACAAAAGTCAAAGGAAAGTCGATCGCCCGCTGGTACAGACGCGGCAAATATCTACTGGCAGAACTATCTCAATGTAGGGGCGGTGCCCCCGTGCCCGCCCTCCCCGCGCCCGCCTTCTTCCCTCCTTCAAAAGCCGGCTGGCTGGGCGTTCACCTGCGGATGACAGGACAACTGCTGTGGGTGAACAGATCCGAGCCCCTGCAAAAACACGCGCGAGTCCGGCTGTTTTTTGAGGGAAACCAAGAATTGCGCTTTGTAGACCAGCGCACCTTCGGGCAAATGTGGTACGTGCCCGCAGAAACCGAGGTTTCGAGCACTGTCATCGGTCTGAAACTCTTAGGCCCCGAACCGTTTTCAGAGGAATTTACAACAGAATATTTGACCCGCAAGCTGCACCGGCGGGCGCGACCCATTAAAACAGCTTTGCTAGACCAGTCACTGATAGCTGGTTTGGGCAATATTTACGCAGACGAAACTTTGTTTTTGTCGGGAGTGATGCCCACAACTCTGTGCGCGGATTTGACAGCAGAGCAAATTGGGCGCATCCATACAGCTATTATTCAAGTTTTACAGAAGGCGATCGCATCCGGTGGCACCACTTTTAGCAATTTTCTCAACGTCCAAGGTGTCAACGGCAACTACGGCGGCGTCGCTTGGGTGTACAATCGCGCCGGCCAACCCTGCCGCACTTGCTCCACAACCATCCAACGTATAAAATTAGCAGGGCGATCGACTCATTTTTGCCCCCTTTGTCAGACATAGGAAGCAGTCAAGGGATTTTAGGCTTGAGATTTTAGATTTTAGATATACCCCACGAATCGCACTCCTTTATTCCTTAGTCAGCTTGGAGTGACTTCGTTTGTTTAGTAGCGATTTCAATCGCCGAGTGACTTTGCAGCCAAATCTAGATTAAAATTTGTATAGTTTTTTAAACTAAACCAAGCAAGTTATGGCAATCAAGAAAGGCAGCATAGTTCGCGCTGTACGCGAAAAATTGGAAAACAGTCTAGAAGCCAAAGCCAGCGACCAGCGCTTTTCCTCCTATATATTTGAAACAAAGGGCGAAGTGATGGATGTTCGCGGCGACTATGCCTTCGTCAAATTTGGCAAAGTTCCCACCCCGAATATTTGGCTGCGGGTAGACCAACTCGAAGATTTTCAGTAACTCACCAAAACTAAACACACTGTTCTTAATGTAGCGAAGGGTGCACACCGCGCACCTTTCCCCAATTAAGCTGATTGCTAAAATCTAAAATCTAAAATCTAAAACCTAAAACCCAATGAATTCTCCATCAAACCGCGTATCAATTATTGGTGCAGGCAAAGTCGGCAGTACCTTAGCCCAGCGAATTGCTGAGAAAAATCTGGCAGATGTAGTATTGTTAGATATTGTGGAGGGTTGGCCACAGGGCGTTGCTTTGGATTTGATGGAAGCTAGGGGAGTGGAACGTCACGATCGCCAAATTGTCGGTACAAATGATTATACAGATACGGCCAACTCAAATATCATAGTAATTGCAGCCGGAGTGCCGCGCAAACCCGGTATCAATCGCGAAGATTTAATTAAAATCAATGCTCGAATTGTCACCGAAGCCACAAAACAAGCGATCGAGCATTCTCCCGAAGCAATCTTAATCACAGTCACAAATCCCCTAGATATCATGACTTATTTAGCTTGGGAAGCGGCAGATTTGCCCAAACACCGAGTCATGGGGATGGGGGGAGTTCTCGACTCCGCCCGCTTTCAAACTTTTATTGCAATGGAATTGGGCGTTTCAAATGCTCAAGTCAATGCAACTGTCATCGGTTCTCATGGCGATTTGATGGTTCCTTTGCCCCGCTATTCCACTGTCAACGGTATTCCCATCAATCAACTTATGGATGCTGCGACTATTGATCGACTCGTACAGCGGACTCGCCACGGCGGCGCAGAAATTGTAAAATTGATGAAGACTGGTAGTGCTTATTTTGCACCCGCATCTTCTGTCTGTTTGATGGTAGAATCTATTTTATTTAATCAGTCGCGACTCTTGCCTTGCTGCGTTTATTTGCACGGCGAATACGGCGTGCAAGATATCTTTTTAGGAGTGCCCTGCCGCTTGGGATATCAGGGAGTTGAACAAATAGTGGAACTCGAACTCAGCGATACCGAAAGAGCAGCCTTTATCGAGTCGGGGAAATTGGTTGCCCAAAATATTGAGGAAGCCAGGGCTATACTGAAAACGGCTTCTTAAGCTTGTAGGAGTTCGTTGAGAAAAGCAGCCTGCTCGTCGCTTCAATATAATAACTTATACTGAGTATGATAGTGCGATCGCTCTGTCGGAAGTTGGGTTCTCGGATTTCAACAGTCCTTTGATAAATATTATCGATCATCTTTGTTAGGCTGTATTGCACCAGCTACAAAATGGCAGCAAGGAACCGATTGATAAATATAATACTAATTATCAAAAATCATGCAACAGTAGCGCTCCGGGTGCGTCGCCCTAGAAAAGTTATCAAAAAAAGCGACTCTCTCACAGATCCGCACCGGTGCATAAGCTGTTGCGCGTTTAAATTGCATATTCGGGACGGGCTCGCGTGCCCATCCCACAATAATTTGAGTTATTTTTGACACACAATTTAAATGGAGAACAGCTTACAGTGTTTCAGGAAACACACCAAAAACTCATAACTGTTGCAAGATTTTGGATAATTGGTATAAAATTTACTATCAAAAACTTGCTGACAACGCAAAAAACTGGCAAAAGCAGTTGAACTTGGTTTGCGCGACAATACCCTCACAGTTTCTGTAGAAATTCAAGCAAAAATCTGCCATTTTTTAACTGGTTCCCAAGCTCTGCCTGGGAACCGATGTAAGCGAGGCTCTGCCTCGGCCCAGACTATGGAGGCTCTTCCTCCGGATCTGCGTTACCACGCTCTTCCTGGTAACGAGTATAATCATTTAGGATTGCTATAAATCGAGCATTACTTAAAACTCTAGAAAAGGCGATCGCCGAAATTCAAACAAATTTTAAAAGACGTGTTCCCAACAGGATATTCAATCGCCAAAACAAGGAAACCATTAATCGAGTTTGCGGTAATAATAAAAAGGTGACAATAGAAACCGAAGGCGAGCAAAAAAAATGTCAAAATTAGTCAGAGACGCTCCTCCCGATCGCGAAATGGAACCGGGTTTCTTGTTTCCACTTTCGGAGATTCCCTGACTTGATTACGTTAATAAACCGGGTTTATGTGTAAGTTTTGTTAGCATTATTCTCAATAATTGATACTTAATGAAGTAGCAAATTATGCCACTTTTTCAGTAAATATACGGGAGCTAAGATGGTCGATAGACCTCCAAATCTCGAAAAAATACGGAAATGCAGTGTGAGTAGCTGCTAAGTGCTAGCAGAAGGAGGAGAATAGGTTCTTTGCCTTTTTGACTTACCAGACTCAACTTGCAGAGCGCTATTGAGATGCCATCAACCTCGATACCAAACCGCAAAATAACTAAAGAAAAAGCATTATGTTTCATGAATACCTGTATTACGAAGTTTGCAACCTGCGCGAGAAACTAGCTCACCTAGAAAGAGAAACGCAGTCTCAAACCTGGTTCAAAAAGCTGCAAGCGCTGATGGGAGTGATTGGCAAAATTCGTGAATCCCTAGACTTAGAAACAATATTCAAAATCACAGCCACCGAAGTTCGGCAACTCCTAAATGCCGATCGAGTCGCCGTCTACCGATTCTTTCCCGAATCCGAATGGAATGAGGGCGAAGTAGTGTCCGAAGACGTACTGCCCCAATACAGCCCATCTTTGGGAGCAAGAGTCCGCGACTACTGTTTCGGCGAACAATTTGCCGCCAAGTATGCCAAAGGTTACGTTCAAGCTGTCACGGACATCTACAAAGCCCGGTTGAGCCCTTGTCACCTCAAAATCCTCAAGCGATTTCAAATTCGAGCCAACTTAGTCGTACCGCTGCTGCAAGGGAAACATTTGTGGGGATTGCTGTGCATTCACTCCTGCGGCAATCCCCGCGATTGGCAAGAAGACGAAATCGAATTTGCCAGACAAGTAGGCGATCATTTAGCAGTTGCCATCCACCAAGCCGAACTGCACTTACAAACTCAGAGGCAAATAGCACAAATCGAAGCAGCACAGCAGAAACTCCGCGACAGCGAGCAAAAATATCACCAAATTCTCGATTCGATCGCCGATATGGTATTAGTCAAAGGCCCCAAATCCAAAATTGTTTGGGCAAATCAAGCATTCCGCGACTATTACGGCATGACTCAAGAGGAACTTCAAGACATCCTAGACGCACCTTTCGCCGATCCCGACAATACCCTCCAGTACGTCAGAGATGACGCCTTCGTATTTGAAACCGGACAGACTCTGCAAATTTCCGAAGAACCAGTGACGCGCTACGACTCAGAAGTGCGGCTGTTCAGCACCGTCAAAACACCGATCCGCAACGCAGACGGCCAAATCGTCATGACTGTCGGCGTCTCCCGCGACATGACGGAACGCAAACAAGCAGAAGAAGCCGTCAAAGCCAGCGAAAGCAAATACCGCAGCCTGGTAGAAACCTCCCAAGACATGATTTGGTCGGTAGATGCTTCAGGACGCTACACCTTCGTCAACCCAGCAGTTAAGTACATCTACGGTTACGAACCAGAAGAAATGATCGGTAGGCCCTTCTCCGACTTTGTGACACCAGAACAATGCCAGAAAGATTTAGAAGTTTTCGCCCGCCTGTTTGCCGGAGAATCAATTTTCCAGTACGAAACCACCCAAATCGCCAAAGACGGCAGCATGAAACATTTGATGTTTAACGCGATCGCCCTGTACGACGAAACCGGAAACTTCCTCTGCACCACAGGTACAGCCGCCGACATTACCGATCGCAAGCGAGCAGAAGCAGCCTTACAACACGCCAACGCAGAACTAGAGCGCAGAGTAGAAGCGCGCACAGCCGAACTGCGACAGACTTTTGCCGCACTCAGTGCCAGCGAAACCAAGTTTCGGACGATCGCAGCCACCATGCCCGGAGCTCTGTTCCAGTTTTGCAACCGTGACGGAATTTGGCGCATTGACTACATGAGCGATCGCATCTTCGATATCAGTGGCGTTACCGCAGCAGAAATGATGCAAGACATCAATACATTCATTTCCCGCGTCCATCCCGAAGACTTGGAAGGCTACATCGCTTCGGTGAACCAGGCCATAGAAAACCTCTCCCTGTGGCACTACGAAGGGCAGTTAGTCAAGCCCGACGGCGAGATTCGCTGGTGGCAGGGCGACTCCATGCCCACCCGCAGCGAGAACGGCGAAATCGTATTTTGCGGCGTATTGTTCGACATTACCGATCGCAAAGTTGCCGAAACCGCCATCCGCAACAGCCAGCGACAGCTACAAGAAGCCCAGAGACTCGCCCACGTCGGAAATTGGGAACTCGACGCAGCCACCGGAACCATCACTTGGTCGGAAGAACTTTTCCGCATCTTCGGACTCGAACCAGCCCCCATCGCGCCCAACCTAGCCGAACAGGTCGCTCAGATTCATCCAGAAGATTTGGCATTGTGGCAAACTCAAGTGCAGCGGGGACTCGAAGCGGGCATCCCCTTTGATTTTGACTTTCGCCTTTACCGTCCCGACAGCATCTTGCGACACGTGAACGCCGTGGGTCAAGCCGAAACCGATGTCAACGGCAAGGTGGTAAAAATGTTCGGTACGGTGATCGACATTACCGATCGCAAAGCCGCCGAAGCAGCCCTGCGGCAAGCAGCAGTCGAGTTAGAAGACAGAGTGAGCGATCGCACGGCCGAACTTTCCCAAGCAGTCACCCAATTAGAACAAGAAATTGGCGATCGAAAACTTGCAGAAGCAGCGCTGCAAGTTTCCGAGCAAAACCTGCGAACCATATTTAACAATGTCTACGATGCTATCTTCATTCACGATTTAGAAGGAAACATTCTCGATGTCAATAATCGAATGTTAGAAATGTACGGAGTGAGCCCCGAACAAGCAAAAAAATTATCAATTAAAAATGACTATTCAAGCGCCGACAATCCCATTGAACAAATGGAAGAACTTTGGGAAAGAGTATTAGCAGGCGAAACTGGTCGCGTGGAATGGAAAGCGAGGCGTCCCAAGGACGGTTCAACTTTTGATGCAGAAATTGCCCTGTCCAAAATTAATCTCAACGGCAATCTCAGCATCATTGCCAACGTCCGAGATATTAGCGATCGCAAACAGGCAGAAGCAGAACTGCAACACGCTCAAAATTTTATGGAGTCAGTGCTCAAAACCATACCCGTAGGAGTGGTTGCCAAGGATGCCCAAGAACTGCGGTTTGTTCTGTGGAACCCAGTAGCTGAACAGTTACTCGGTTTCAGTGCAGCAGAAGTAATCGGCAAAAATGATTACGACTTTTTCCCAACAGAACAAGCTGATTTTTTCACCGCCAAAGACCGGGAAGTGATCGATAGCGGGCAAATTTTAGAAATCGCCGAAGAAGAAATTGAAACTAGCCAAGGAGAAACGCGGATATTTCATAGCAAGAAAACAGCAATACTCGATGCTGATGGCAAACCGCAATATCTATTAGCTGTCACCGAAGACATTACCGATCGCAAGCGGGGAGAAATTGCCTTAAGGCAATCGTCAGCCAGACTCAGACAGCAAGCCGAGCGAGAAAAACTGCTCAACAACCTCACTACTCAAATCCGCAATTCCCTCGATTTCGACAGCATTATTGCTGTCGCCGTCCAAGAAATTCGGGCTTTCATGCAGATCGATCGTTGCAACTTTAGCTGGTATCGTTGCGACGGAGACGAACCATACTGGGAAATTATTCAAGAATCTCGCACAAGAGAACTTCCAGATTTAATAGGTTGCTATAAAGCTTCTGATTTCGGAACTATAGGAGAACAGATGTTGCGTCTAGAAACGCTGCAAATCGATGATGTCGGAGCGATCGCAGACCCTATTTGGAGAAGCTCTCTTAACTCTCTGGGCTACCAATCTGTCTTGGCAATTCCCATGCAGGCACTTTCGGGAGTAGTGAGCGTTGTTACCTGCGCCCACTCCGCTGCTGTGCGACTCTGGAGTGACGACGAAGTAGAATTATTGCAAGCGGTTACAGTTCAATTGGCGATCGCCCTCAACCAAGCCGATCTTTACGCCCAAACTCGGAATAAAGCTCTCGAATTAGAAAAAACATTGAAGAAATTAACCAGCACTCAATCGCAGTTAATTCAAAATGAAAAAATGTCGAGTCTCGGTCAACTTGTGGCAGGAGTCGCCCACGAAATAAACAACCCAGTTAACTTTATTTACGGCAATCTCAGTCACGCCAACGACTATACCCAAGACTTGCTACACCTGATCGAACTTTACCAAAACCACTATCCCGATCCAGTCCCGGAAATTCAAGAAGAAGTAGACAATATTGAACTCGACTTTCTGATGAAAGACTTGCCAAAGTTGCTTTCTTCAATGAAAGTCGGTGCAGACAGAATTCAACAAATTGTTGCTTCTCTCCGCACATTTTCCCGCATGGACGAAGCGGAAATGAAAGCCGTCAACATCCACGAGGGCATAGATAGCACCCTGATGATTTTGCAGCACCGGCTCAAAGCTAAACACAACCATCCAGAAATTGAGGTAATTAAAGAATACGCTCAACTGCCCTTGGTAGAATGTTATGCCGGACAATTAAATCAAGTATTTATGAACATCTTGAGCAATGCTTTGGATGCTTTAGAAGAACGGGATCTGCGCCGTTCTGCTGAGGAAAAGCGGCAAAAGCCCAGCAACATCCGCATCCGCACTGAACTATCGCCAGCCGGCAAAGTAATCATTCGGATTGCTGACAACGGGCCGGGAATACCGGAGACTGTCGGCACTCGGCTTTTTGACCCGTTTTTTACTACTAAACCTGTGGGTAAAGGCACCGGGATGGGCTTGTCAATTAGCTATCAAATTGTTACAGACAGACACAACGGGTCGCTGAAATGCACTTCTTCGCCGGGCCAGGGTACAGAATTGGCGATCGAGATTCCCCTCAAAGCTAATTGTTAATAGGGAATTGGTAAGTTGTAATTGGCAATTGCGAAAGCGTTACTGTGCGTCATTCGATTTTAGATTTTAGATTTTAGATTTTGGATTGACTTGCGCGAGATAAATGCTCTTTCTTGAGGATTTTCGATTTCCGATGTTGGATTGATTCCACGGATAAACCACGTGGCGGGTACCACATGAAGAAATTCGTGGTCAGTTGGGTAATTTTCAACCATATCAAATCCGGTAGCATCGTCCTGATATAGCAACCGCCAAGACAGTTAGGACGTTGTTAATGGCTGAAACGATTGATTATATTGCTTCTTCCTGCTTCCTTCTGCAATAAAATCCAGTCATATCAAATCCGGTAGCATCGTCCTGTATTCATCTCTGTATTCTCTCCCTCTGCGTTCTCTGCGCCCTCTGCGGTTAAATCATTCCGATGCAACCGGAAACGATATCAATACTCAACAATCACGGACGGTACAACCGGAATTGAACTCATTTATCTGCGTGAATATCTGTTAATCTGCCCTCATCTGCGGTTAAAAAAAGAGAATGTATTAACCGCAGATGACAATGGATGGACGCGGATTCACGCAGATGAATAATTCCGATCCTAACAGATTTGATATCATCACCTAAAATCTAATTTTGATGCACCATTTATTCCCTGGTGCATCAGTTTTGAGATTAGGAGTTTGTAGCAAAAATGTCTTCACAGGGTGAGGCACTATTTACCAATCTGTAGCTCAATCAGTCCCTAATTTCTATATTACCGAGATTTATCAGGATTTCGGTCACGGCAGAACTGTCCAAAGGTTTAGAAAACCAATATCCCTGAGCTAATTCGCAGTCTAATTCTCGAAGCTGTGCTAACTGTTCGCCTGTCTCTACACCTTCGGCGATCGCATTCAATCCCAAATTGTGAGCCAAAGTTACGATCGCCCGCACAATCTGCAAAGGCTGACCCCCGTCGTCACCATTTTCGACAGCCCCCAAGCGGCTCACAAAAGATCGATCGATCTTCAGTGTATCCAGCGGAAAACGGTGCAAGTAACTTAAAGACGAATAGCCAGTACCGAAATCGTCTATCGACAATCGAATATTCCTACCTTTTAATTCGGCTAGCACAATATTGGCTTTTTTCACATTTTCCACGATCGCACTTTCAGTAATCTCCAATTTTAAACAGCTCGGATCGCAGCCAGTTTCTGCTAAAATATCATCGATTTCCTCGATTAAATTCGGCATACCTAACTGTTTAGGAGAGAGATTGACGCTCATTGTTAATTGCGAAGGATCAATAATGGGTAATTTAAAATTCGCAATTGGTAGCTGGGAAGTTGTACTGAACGTAGCCGAAGAGTTGGTAATTGGGAATTGGGAATTGGTAATAGAGGAGTGGAAATCGGTAATCGGGAATTGGTAACTGGGAATTGGTAATTTTTTACCGATTCTTTCTTCCCTGTGACCAATACTGGGGCTACGCTCAGTAAAAGTTCCGTGTTCCTCATGCCCTGTATCTGTTACATCAGTTAAATCCCCTACATTGCCCGTTGCCCTCTCCTCTGTTGTTACCCTGAGCGAAGTCGAAGCGCCTTCTTCCTTCTGGTTACGCTGAGCGACTTGCTCTGAGTGCAGCCGAAGCGAGTCAAAGGGCCTTGTTCCGACTTCCATTGGACTTCTTCCCTGTTCCTCGGTTAACATTTCTTGCCAAATCCGCAATTGCTGACAAGCTTCCCGCAACACCCAGGCTCCCAGAGGCACGATCAAACCTGTTTCTTCAGCTACAGGGATAAAAGTAGACGGCGGAACTAGACCCCGAACTGGGTGGTGCCAGCGCACCAAGGCCTCAAAACCTTCGAGCGCACCGCTGGCGATCGAAACAATCGGTTGGTAGTGCACAATAAAGTGCGAACATTGATTCTTGCTCTCTCCTAATTCCTCCTTGCCCAAAATAGCCAACCGCAGGTCAGTTTCTAACTGCAACAGCGACATAGTTTGGTCGTGCATCGCCAAATTAAACACTTCGTGGCGGGCCTTACCCAAAGCTTTAGCGCGGTACATAGCGATGTCAGCATCGCGTAGGAATTCTTCCGGGTGAGTGTACGAATTTAATTCGCCACTGGGGGTGGCTTCGCCTCGACTGAAAACAATGCCAATGCTAGCGGTGGTAAATACTTCGTGCCCTTCGAGATGAAACGGCTTCGTCAGTTCTTTTTGTATCTTTTTAGCTGCGAGGGTGGCGTCGCTGAGGCTCTGAATGTGGTCTAGCAGGATCGTGAATTCGTCTCCCCCCAGTCTGGCGACGGTATCCGAAACCCGGACGCAGGTTTGCAGTCGCTGGGCGAGGGCGATTAGCAGTTTGTCTCCTAAAACGTGTCCTAAAGAATCATTAACGACTTTGAAGCGGTCTAAATCTAGGAAAAGTAAACCAAATTTGTAATCGGGGGACTGATTGGATCGGCGGATGGCTTGTCCTAGCCTGTCGATGAACAAAACCCGGTTGGGCAAACCCGTCAGCGCATCGTGAAAAGCGCCGTGCAGCAGTTCCCGTTCTACTCGCTTGCGCTCGGTGACATCTCGGATAATAATCTGGCCGGCCGTCGAGCCTTGATAAATAGCGGGGATACCGGCCATTTCAACGTCTATTATTTGTCCGTCGAGCCGCATTAGTTTTTGTTCGGCAAGGTCGAGTGGCTGATTTTCTGTCTCGACTAGCCGAATGCGCTCTGTGGCTATTTCCACATAGTTTGGATGGACGAAATGCAATATGGGAAAGCCAATCAGCGCTTCGGGAGAACTCGCACCGAGGAGTTTCGCGCCGGCAGCATTGATGTAGGCGATTTTCCCTTGACTGTGAACGGCGATCGCTTCGGGAGATAGTTCTACTAAACGGCGATAGCGTTCTTCACTTTCTTTGAGAGATACTATCAACTCGCATCGCTCTTTTTCAGCTTGCTGGCGTTCGATTTCCATTTGGTGAACCGCCAGAATTTTCCCAATACTTTGAGCCATCAATTCTATAATTTCTATTTCCTCGTACTTGAACTTTCTTTTCTTTATTTCTGGCGAACTAAAACTTAACGTACCGTAAGTTTTATTGTTGACAAATATCGGCGTTCCGATGTAAGATTCTGATTTGCAGCTTAGATAAGCAGGATGTTCGCGCATCTCAATATTTGCTCCTATATGAGAATACGCAACTGTTTTGTTGAGCTTAATTACTGCGGCGCAGTAAGTATCGCTGAGGTTCAATTCTAAGCCTCGCACGAAGTATCCTAAATCAGTTTTCGCTGCCTGGACAATAAAAGTTTCGCTGTCAACTTCAGCCATGATGCCCATAGAAAGTCCAAACATCAAACAGCCGGCTGTTAGATAATCGTCAACCAGTTCTTCAAAGTTTTGATAATGATAAGTTGTAATCCGGTGCAAGTGTTTGAGATTAGCGCTAAAAGCTGCTAAAGCTTGAGATTTTAAAAATAACTCTTCTTCCGAACGCTGGCGGTCGGTAATGTCTGTTTGTACTCCAATAAAGTGGGTTAAGTGTCGCCGCGAGTTGTAAACCGGAGCGATCGACAATTCGTGCCAAAAAGGCGTGCCGTCTTTCCGAAAGTTGCGTAATATAACTTGAGCTTCTCTGCCTTCTTCAATCGCAATTCGCAATTCTTTGGCAGCGGGGCTGTCAGTGTCTGTGCCTTGCAAAAATCGGCAATTTTTGCCCATTAACTCGTCTCTGCTATAACCCGTAATCCGCTCAAAACTGGGATTGACATAAATAATCGGATTATCTGCAACGGTTGCGTCGGTGATTGCAATGCCGTTGCTGCAACTTTCGATCGCCCGTTCCATCATTTGTAAGCGCTCTTGCGATATAATCCGCTCGATCGCCGCAGCTAACACGTTGGCGATCGCTTCTACAAAATAAACGTCATCTTGACTGAAAACCCGCCCTTGGCTGGTATGAACCCCCAAAATGCCCCAGGCCTGCGAGGATGAACTGTCCGCTGGTTCTACTTGTCCCCAGTTCCTCCCCAGTCCCCGATTGCCGGGAATGATCACAGTAACGCCGCTGACAGCCCGGTGGTTGTGCAGTAGCGGCAACTCGCTAAAGCGCGTTTCCACCCGCAAATCTTCGACGATCGTCGGTTCGCCCACTAGCAATGTGTAACCTGCTTGGGATCGAGCAGAAGCGGCAACAGTAGCGCTGCCGACGAGGCCCGGCTGCCAGCCAACCCCCGCTCGCAGCATAAAAGCATGACCAGAGGGCAACAGTTCTAACACCTGGCAATAATCAACGTCCAGGGTTTGAGCAATTAAAACCGCAGCTTTGTCCATCAGTGCGGACAAATCAGTTTCGGCCAGGGCCTGCTGCCCCAAGTAAGCGACGGCCGCTTGCTGGCGGGCTCGCGAGTGGATTGACGTGAGCAATTCCTGCTCCTTGGCGGCCGCTCGCTTCCGATCCGTAATGTCGGTGAACACCGACAGAACAGCTTTCCCCGACACCAATGTCAGATACCGCATCGATACACTTGCCCAAAACAGCGTGCCGTCAGCTTTTTTAAACCGGATTTCTGTCTCGCGGACGTGTCCGTTGCGGGCGAGCCGCAACAGCAATTCCTGGCGCTCTGCTGGTTTGTGGTAGAGCGTTTCGGCTTTTTGGCGGTCGATCGACTTAAATCCTGTGAACCCGAAAGCCTGACGACATAAATCGTTACTATAAATAATTGTGCCGTCCCCCAGACTGCTCACGATCAGGGGTATTGGCATCGAGTTGGCGATCGTCAGCAGTAATTCTTTGGCTCCTTGCAGCTCTTTGTACAAGTCTGGCTTGGAGGCCCAGCCGTGACAGTCTTCAGACTTTTCAGGGATAAAACTTTCCATTGTTTAATCGATCCATTAGCAGGACAACTTTTTTAAACTTGTGGTCAATCAATACTGCGGACTGTTTTTAATTAGCATTCGTAGAATAAAAGTTTCAAGGCGATTCGCCAATGGAGCTACCAACGGAAAATCAAGGGTTTCACACTACGAACTACAAACAGTCCAGACTATTGGTAAATGACGATTTCAGATGCAGAGGAGGATCTACAGTAGCCCACAACACATTAATCTTAACCAGAACTATGCAACTGAAGGCCCTAAACTGCTCGACTGAAGTTTGATACGCTGCTCTCTCGTTAAAGACCACATCTGTCTTTGGTATGAAAATCTACTGTTTTTAAAGTTGCGTTAAGTTTTGATGTATGGCGAGGTACTTTACCCAATGTGCAGCGGAAGCTCCTAATCTAAAAAGTAAAGCCACCTACTTGCCAACCACCGAATACTATCCGAGGAGAGAGGAGAAATGCTTGAATCTTACCGCCGTACCGCGGCCGAACGTGCCCATGAGGGAATTCCACCGCTGCCGCTAGACGCCCAGCAAACGTCGGAACTGTGCGAACTGCTGAAAAATCCGCCGGCAGGAGAAGAAGAAACCTTAATAGAATTATTGCGCGATCGCGTCCCCCCAGGCGTAGACAGCGCCGCCTACGTCAAAGCTGGTTTTTTAACTGGCATTGCTAAAGGCGAAATCCACAGCCCCCTAATTGCTCCCAAATGGGCAGTTTACCTGCTGGGGACAATGATGGGCGGTTACAACGTCCAATCTTTAATCGATTTGCTCAACCCCACTGCCGAAATCGCCATTCCCGCCACCGCCGCCCGGGCACTGAGCAAAACGTTGTTAGTATTCGACGCTTTCCACGACGTTATAGCTTTGTCTGATACAAATCCCTACGCCAAGCAGGTAGTCGATTCTTGGGCGGATGCCGAATGGTTTACAGGCCGTCCTGTATTGCCAGAAGCGATTACCGTTACAGTCTTCAAAGTTCCTGGAGAAACCAATACTGACGACTTGTCGCCTGCACCTCATGCTACCACGCGGCCGGACATTCCCCTACACGCTTTGGCGATGCTCGAAAGTAAGATGCCTGGGGCTTTGCAAACCATTGCAGAATTGAAGCAAAAAGGTCATCCCGTAGCCTATGTTGGTGATGTTGTCGGTACTGGTTCGTCGCGGAAATCGGCGATTAATTCCGTGCTCTGGCACATTGGCAATGATATTCCGTTTGTGCCCAACAAGCGCAGTGGCGGTTATATTTTAGGAGGTGCGATCGCCCCGATCTTCTTCAATACCGCTGAAGATTCCGGCGCATTGCCGATCGAATGTGATGTCTCCCAAATGGAAACAGGAATGGTAATTACCATCCATCCATACAAAGGCGAAATCACCAACGAAGCCGGAGAAATTATCTCCACATTCACCCTCAAACCTGACACAATTCTAGACGAAGTTCGCGCAGGTGGCCGAATTCCGCTATTAATTGGACGCACTTTAACCGACAAAACCCGCGCAGCTTTAGGACTAGAACCTAGCACTATTTTTACCCGTCCTACAATTCCAGTAGATACGGGAAAAGGCTTTACTTTAGCCCAAAAAATGGTAGGCAAAGCTTGCGGTTTGTCCGGCGTTCGCCCCGGTACATCTTGCGAACCAGTCATGACAACAGTCGGCTCGCAAGATACCACAGGGCCAATGACTCGCGACGAATTGAAAGAACTTGCTTGTTTGGGATTTAGCGCCGATTTGGTTATTCAAAGTTTCTGCCACACCGCCGCTTATCCAAAACCAGTTGATGTCAAAACTCACCATGAATTGCCCGATTTCATGGCAGAGCGCGCCGGCATAGCTTTGCGCCCCGGAGACGGCATTATTCACTCTTGGCTGAACCGGATGTTATTGCCAGATACAGTGGGAACGGGCGGCGATTCTCACACTCGTTTTCCTTTGGGAATTTCCTTTCCTGCGGGTTCGGGATTGGTGGCATTTGCTGCGGCATTGGGCGTCATGCCTTTGGATATGCCGGAATCAGTTTTAGTGCGGTTTAAAGGTGAATTGCAGCCGGGAGTAACGCTGCGGGATGTTGTGAATGCCATTCCCTATGTAGCAATTCAAAAAGGTTTGCTAACCGTCGCGAAACAGAACAAGAAAAACATCTTTTCTGGGCGGATTATGGAGATTGAAGGTTTGCCCGATTTGAAGGTTGAGCAGGCTTTTGAATTGACCGATGCGACTGCAGAGCGTTCTTGCGCTGGATGCACGATTAAATTGAGCGTGGAGACTGTTTCTGAGTACATTCGTTCCAATGTCGCGCTGCTGAAAAACATGGTGGCGCGGGGCTATCAAGATGCGCGGACGATGATGCGCCGGGTGGCTAAGATGGAGGCATGGCTGGCAAATCCGGTGCTGATGGAGGCGGATGCTGATGCGGAATACGTTGAAATCATCGAAATCGATCTGAACGAGATTAAAGAGCCAATTGTGGCTGCTCCCAATGACCCGGATAATGTTAAGTTGTTGAGTGAGGTTGCGGGCGATCGGGTTGACGAAGTATTTGTCGGTTCCTGCATGACAAATATCGGTCACTACCGCGCCACAGCGAAGGTGTTGGAAGGTGCAGGGGAAGTGAAAACTCGCCTGTGGATTTGTCCGCCAACTCGCATGGACGAACAGCAACTCAAAGAAGAAGGTTATTACAGCATTTTTGGAGCCGCTGGAGCGCGTACAGAAATGCCCGGATGCAGTCTTTGTATGGGCAATCAAGCGCGGGTTAAAGATGCGACAACGGTTTTTTCAACTTCTACTCGTAACTTTAACAACCGCATGGGCAAAGATGCACAAGTTTATCTCGGTTCGGCGGAATTGGCGGCCGTTTGTTCGCTGTTAGGTCGCATTCCTACAGTCCAAGAATACAATGACATTGTGTCAAAGAGAATCGATCCTTTTGCTGGTGATTTGTATCGCTATTTGAATTTCGATCAAATTGCTGGTTTTGAGGATGAAGGACGAGTGATTGCTTTGGAAGATATGCCTCGCATTGAGGATATTTTGGGGATTCCCGATGGTGTGCTGAGCAAGTAAAAAGTGGGGCGGGCAAATGCCCGCCCTTTGTTTATAATATGAGTAGGGGTTCACCCCTGCATCTCTAATTCACATCCAGGATATTGATCGACCCGCCCCGCTCCCCTTTTCGTAAGTCGATCGAACTTGATATAAATCTGAGAAAGGAGAAAAGTGATTATGCCTGAGCAAGTTTTAAGCAGTGAAAGCCAAGGGACAGTAAAGTCCGCGCCCGAAACTCCTATGGTTGAAGACAAAGAAAGCGATCGCCCCTTAAGCCAGCCCATCGCGGCATTTCTCCGCGTAATTCAGCAAACTCCCAGAGAATATTGGCCGAATTTACTTCAGATGATGCGCTTATTTATGGAAACGGTGACAGTAACGCCCATATTGTCCGAGCCTCCCCAGACATCTGAGAAAATAGACATTACTAAACTGTCGCTGGAGGAACGGATACAAAGAAATAAAGGTGCAATTGAATTAATCAATTCATGGATTGAGGAGGGAGATGAACAAGAACAAACAGAAACCGCTGAATATCTCCGTAAAGCTTTAGATGAAGACCGCCTTTCTAATCGGCCATTATTCCCATGAGTAGAGTAATTATTCTCGACTCTGGCCCATTAGGAATGGTGACAAACCCTAAAGCATCCTCTGCTGAAATTCAAGAGTGCCAAGTTTGGCTAAACTCTTTAATGCGGAGGGGCGAAATAATAATTCTGCCTGAAATTGCTGACTACGAAGTGCGACGGGAGTTGATCCGCGCAGGTAAATTAGCAGGTATTCAACGGCTTGATGAACTGAAATTACAACTTACATATCGTCCTTTGACTACAGAAGTCATGCTTTTTGCCGCTCAGTTGTGGGCGCAAGCGAGAATGAGAGGAAGACCAACCGCAGAAGCCAATGCACTTGACGGGGATGTGATTTTGGCGGCTCAAGCAATTTTGGAGGCAAATGAAGGGCATGAGGTGATAATTGCCACCACAAATGTGGGGCATTTATCCCAATTTGTGGATGCTCGCGAGTGGCGGCTAATTGAGTAATGTTTAAATCCATCGCACTTAGCCAATCCCTGCTATACTTTCAACTACAGATATTTTTACAGACACCGTTAGCGAGATAAACAGCATGGTGGAAACAGTGGAGACAAGCGAAAAAATTGACGATCGCACACAAACCCGCTACTGGGGTCAAGTTACAGTCATAGACGCGGGCGATCGTTATAAGATCAATCGCATTGAAGTCAAGCCGGGGCATCACATCAGCACCCAAATGCACTATCACCGCAGCGAGCACTGGGTTGTCGTCTCCGGTACCGCTAAAGTTATCTGCGACGACAAAGAGACGATTCTCATGCAGAAACAGTCAACCTACGTTCCCATGAATACTGCTCACCGCGTAGAAAATCCAGGAGTTATTCCCTTGGTGATGATTGAAATCCAAAATGGTGAATACCTCGGCGATGATGACATTATCCGCTTCGCCCAAGATGCTCACGAGGCAGATTGATCCTAGATCCAAATATGAAGCAATCGCAGACGCCAAGAAAAAGCTTCGCACACCGAACAATCATCTACGCTACGCAGCGACGGGAAACAAGATAAATCCTACAATTAAAAATTTAGGGGCAATTTCAGAATTGCCCCTACCTTATTATATTAAGCTTGTTAAGCACCAGAATTTGATATAGCAAGTGGCGATCGTCCTAGGGCAAAGAAGCGTTTTTCAAATCTACATTTGCCATATTGGCATTCTTTAAATTGGCACCTGTCAAGTCCGAACCGTTCAAATTTGCACCGTTCAAATTTGCATTGGTCAAATTTGCATCCCGCAAGTTGACTCCCTGTACGTCGATTCCCGACAAACTGCCACCTCTGAGGCTGACATTCGCTAAATTGGCTACAGACTGGCGAGCATTTCTCAGATTTGCACCCGCCAAATTGGCGCTTTCTAAATTAGCACCGATTAAATTAGCGCTGGTGAGGTTGGTATTTTTCAAACTCGCAATCACTAAACCCGCCAAACTCAGATTAGCGCGGCTCAAATCAGCACCCTCCAAATTAGCCCCGTGCATTTTAGCAGCAATTAAACTCGCACCTTGCAATTTAGCTTGTTTCAGATTTGCTTCGTTCAGTTTGGCTTCGTTCAAATTTGCACCGTTCAAATTTGCACCGCTCAGATTCGCACCGCTCAAATCTGCCCCGCTCAGATTGATACCAGCAAGCTGCGCTCCTGTCAAGTCACATTGGCTACATTTTTTAGTTTCTAATAATTGCTTGACGTGGGATACGTTTTCTGCCTTTACTCCCGATGCCAAACCGATCGCAATTAGCACCCCTGTTGTTGTTAAAATCCCAAATTTCATATACCACCCTCAGCAATATCTCTCTGTTAATAATATCGCACATTATTAAAGAGGGTTGGGTGATCGGTCTCTTTGATAAACTGTGACAATCATCACCCTGTTGTGCACAAAATATGCAATAATTATTGACGTTTCAACTCCCCCAAAATTATTGTAAATAATTATTGCTTTTTCAGGAACCAAAAAGGAAAAGATTGCGTCGGTTCGAGACGGACTCCGGTGATGCTGTTCTGAGCAAAGGTATAGTCCTTATCCTGCCAAAGAGGGATGAAAGGTACATCTTGACCTAGTATGTCTTGAATTTCCGCAAACAGAGCTTTGCGGGTTTCAGGATTTGCTTCTTTTCGTTGCTTGTCGATCAGTTCATTGACCCGATCGTTATAATAGAACGAACCCTGACCTTGGCTAGCACCCTTTTCACAGCCCCCAGCCGCCGAACCCGTCGCACAATCTAAAAACGGCTGAATGTAATTATCGGCATCGAAAAAGTCGGCGTACCAATCCACTAAAACCGCAGGATAAATTCCCTTCTCTATGTTTTGAAACAAAGTCGGAGATTCAACGCTGTTAATTTCTACCTGCATTATCCCGTCCATTTTGAGTTTAGTTTGCGCCTCGATCAGACTCGCGACTAAAGCTCGTTTTGTGGAAGCTGAAGGATACCAAAGTTGCAGAACAAAAGGATTGGTGGCTGAGTATCCAGCTTTCGTTAAAAGTTCCTTAGCCTTTGTCGTGTTGGCATCTCCGTACAGTTCTTTAAAAACCGGTTTTTGAACGTCGAAGGTTGTAGGGATCAGACTGTAAAGCGGTTGTGCTTGTCCGCGCAGTACGCGCTCATTAATCAGGGGGCGATCCATCGCTGCTGCGATCGCCTGTCTCACTTCTAACTTATCCAACGGTTTAGACTTAGTATTCAGCGTCATGTAACTAACCGTACTGCTTTCCCCCGCAATTTCCTGCCATTTCCCTTGTTTTGCTCCCTCGCCCAAGCTTTGAACTTGGTCTGCATCCAGAGACAAATAAGCCACATCAACTGCACCAGTCCGAAAACTATTGAACAAATTTGACGAACTAGAAAGCAGCAAAAGGTCAATTCCTTGATTAACTGGTTTTTCGCCCCAATACTTGTCAAACACATCAAACTTGAGAGAATCGCTGCCGTAAGTTGCCAACTTGTAGCGTCCCGTTCCCACAAACGTATCGGGTTTAAATTTACCCTCCCCAATCTCGTAAGCTTTTGGAGAAACTGCACAACTACCAGCGAATGTCAAGAGAGAAGGAAAAGCAGCAAAAGGCTTTTTGAGTTGAAAAGTTAATTCGTATTCGCCCGTCGCTTTCACAGATTCTACGGCATCGCTCAACAAGAAAGCCGGACGACCGCCATTTTTGATAAACCGCTGCAAGGAGAACTCCATTGCTGCGGCATTAAACGGTGTGTCATCGTGAAAAATAACTCCTTGACGCAAGGGGATGGTATATGTCAATCCGTCTTGGCTAACTTTTGGCATTGCTGTGGCTAAATGGGGGATTAACTCAGTAGTCCCCGACTTGTAAGTATAGAGAGTGTCGCCCAAATTTTGCAGCAGTTGCCCTGAGATAATTTCGTAAGCGTCCGCAGGGTCGATCGTCCGCAATTTCAAGGTTGTGCCAATAGTAACGCGGTTATTAGCATTTTCGCCGGTCGCAGTGACCGATGGACGTGTTCTTTGTCCACAACTTGCAGTTAACAAGCAGCACAGAAAGAACAGAGCTATCGCTTTAATCACTGAAGGTTTTATATGTATTCTAGGCTGCTGCTTGTTAATTCCCATCGTCTTTTTTTGACACTCCAAATTATTGATTATATTATCAGGACTTACGCACTATTAGACTAGAAACCGGATTTATTGATAGATTCTCCTGTAATATCACGTCCGAGCGATTGACCATAATATCCCGGCCGGGCGGGTTTTTGAGATTGTCAATTATTGGCAGATATGGTTGTTGAACCCGCCCCTACCTCATTTCGGGCGAAGCGAAGCGGAGGGAATCGACCGGACAGAAGATAATACAAATATCGCTCCCTAACCACAGCAACTTAAAAGCTTGGTGATATTCGATCGGTTTGAGATCCTTGGGCTCAATCTCGATCGCTTGCTGGGCCATCAGTGTTCTTGCTAAGAAGTGCGACGATCGTCTTAATTAATTCATCCGGTTCGATCGGCTTTGCCAGATGTCGGTGAAATCCAGCTTGCAAAGCTTGCTGTTGATTAAACTCACCCGCATAAGCAGTCAGGGCGATCGCGGGAATCAGCCCACCCCGTTCTGGCGGCAGAGCTCGCACTTGTCGCAACAGCATATAGCCATCCATTCCCGGCATACCAATGTCGCTCAACAGGACATCTGGCTGGAAATTAGTCAACGCTGTGAGGACTTCTTGAGGGACAGCAAGAGTCAGTACCTCTGCACCTGCATCTTCTAGCAAAAACGAAATCAACTCTCGCATATCCGGCTCATCATCAACCACAACTATCCGCATCCCCGATAACGGTTCATCCGCAGTCGATCGTTCCGAAAGTCTTGCAAGAGAGTTTTCTTGTCTTACCTTCGGTGATAGGGGCAGTCTTACGGTAAAGGTAGCTCCTAACCCTTCACCGGCGCTATCTGCCCCAACCGTGCCACCGTGCAGTTCGACTAAATGCCGCACGATCGCCAGCCCCAATCCCAAGCCACCAAACTTGCGGGTTGTAGCGCCATCTTTTTGGCGGAAGTAGTCAAACACGTAGGGTAAAAACTCCGGTGCAATGCCAACCCCTGTATCCGCCACCGTAATTTGAGCGCGATCGCCCACACGAGTTAAGCGCACCTCAACGCGCCCCCCGGCCGAGGTGAATTTGACCGCATTGGAAACAAGATTCCAGACTATTTGCTGCAAACGGCCCGAATCTCCCAAAATTTGTCCGATCTGAGGATCTAACACAGTCCGAATGTCAATGGATTTGGCAACAGCAGCCAAATTGACAGTTTCGATCGCCGATTCCACAGTTAAAGCTAAATCAACTGGACGAATATTCAGACTGAGCTTACCTTGGAGAATTTTCGAGACATCAAGCAAATCTTCAATCAATTCAGTTTGCAGCTTGGCATTCCGTTCGATCGTCGCTAACGCCTGGGCGGTTTTCGCCGCATCCAGCTTGCCAGTTTGCAGCAGCTTTGACCAGCCCAAAATAGGATTGAGGGGCGATCGCAATTCATGGGATAGTACCGCTAAAAACTCATCCTTGATCCGATTTGCCTGTCTTAGCTGTTCCGCTTGCTGCTGCAGTGAATCGTTCAGATTTGCCCGTTCCAGAGCGATCGCGATTTGGTCACAGATAGATCCCAGCAGCTCGATTTCAGCAGGCGTGAAGTGCGTCCGAGTCAGACTGGCAAAGGAGAGCGTTCCTAATAACCGTCCTTGAGCGATTAACGGTTGACCCACGTAAGCCGTGATGCCCAGTTCATAGAGGGCTTTACCATTCGGATGAGTGGAAAGTTCGGCTTGATTCAAGACAAGTTGCTGCTGGGTTTGGGCAACCAATCCACAGAGATATTGCCCTACTTCGATCCAGGCGATCGCCTGCGCCCTTTCTTCAGAGATGCCATCATAGTTTCTCAAATGCAGCATCGGGCGGTTGTCTTTTTCTTCCACCATGAAGTTGTAGTAACAATCCAGATCGAGTAGCACTGCCAGTTTGCGGAATAGCGTGTCCATCAAAGCCAGAGGCTGTTCTGTCTTCATCAGATCGCGGGTAGTTTCATACAGCAATTGCAGGCGCTCACTTGCTTGCCGTTGTGCAGTCTTGTCCTGCATGATTTTGACAAATCCCTGCGGACAATCCGCTTCATTAAGCAGGGGCATCATCAATCCACTGGCCCAAAAGTGATTCCCATCTTTGCGGACGTGCCAGCGTTCGTCTTCGACCCGTCCTTGCAGTAGAGCCATTTGCCTCTGGTACTCGGCTTGTCCTTGTTCGTTATCTGCTGGTGTGAAAATCATCCGACTGGAGCAACCAATTGCTTCTGTCTCGGTATAGCCCAACAACCTTTCTGCCCCTGAGTTCCAACTGGCAATGATGCCGTTAAGGTCGAGGGTGAAGATGGCATAATCTTTGGCGCTTTCAAAGATCAGACGGAGGCGGGATTCATTCTCGCGCAGGGCTTCCTCAGCTTGTTTGTGGTCTTCAATATCAACACAGGAGCCGATGTAGCCCAAGAACTCACCTTCCAATCCGTAGCGAGGAACAGCTTCATCCATAATCCAACGGTATATGCCATCACAGCGTTTCAAGCGATAGTCCATCTTGAACGGTTGACGGGCATCAAAGGCAGTCACATAGGTGTCTAAACACCGCTCAAAGTCGTCGGGGTGGACTCCTTCTGTCCAACCATTGCCCCTTTCTTGCTCGATCGTCCGTCCCGTAAAGTTTAGCCACGGGACGTTGAAGTAATAACAGAGTTTATCTGTGCCCGACATCCAAATCAGCACAGGGGCGGCATCTGCCATCAGTCGGAACCTTGCCTCACTCTCCCGTAGTGTGGCTTCGGCTTGTTTGCGATCGGTGATATCGTTGACGAATGCTACAAACCCTTCAATTTTTCCCTGGCTATTGAAGCGGGGAACATAGGTGGCATTGATATAACGGGTTCCACCATCTTTGTAGGGAATTTGGCTTTCAAAGGTCACTTCCTGTCCTGCCAAGACTTGCTCAACATAACGACGAATCCCTTCATAGCCAGTTTCGCCTAAAACCTCTTGAAGGTGCTTGCCATAGATTTGCGCTGCCGAATGTCCAAACCATTCTTCATATGCTCGATTGTTGAAGCGATAACGCTGGTCTGAGTCTACAAAGGAAATCAAGGCAGGCACGGCATTGGTGACTAAACGAAGTTCTGCTTCTCGTTGTTGCAATACCTCCTCGGCCAGTTTTCGATCGGTGACATTTCGGAAATAAATGGTAATCCCGTTGGCTGCAGGGTAGGTGCGAACGTCATACCACCGATCGTGATCGGGATAAAAAGCCGTGACTGACAAAGCCACGCGCTCGTTTGCCACGCGCCGATAAACCTGCTCAAACTCGCTGCCATTAAGTCCGGGGAATTCTTCCCACACATTTTTCCCAATCAGATCGCTGGCAGTCCGGTCTAGCAGAATTTCCGCTGACCGATTCACATAAGTGAAACACCAATTCTCATCAAGGGAAAAGAATCCATCATCAATACTCTCTAGAATGTTGCGACTCTGCTCTTCGCTTTGACGCAAAGCTTCTTCTGCTTGTTTACGATCGCTGATGTCGATTAATACGCCCCGCGTCGAAATTATCATGCCCTCAGCGTTATAGGCGCAATCGCCCTTTGCCAAAATCCAACGAACGGTGCCATCTGCCCACAGCGTCCGATACTCAATTTCAGTATGCGGTTGATTCGCTTTGAGCTCATTGAGTACGGTGTGAACGAATGGACGATCGTCGTGATGCACCGCTTCTAAAAACACCTTCATGGAAATTCCCCGATCCACGGGTAAACCAAACATCCCTTTGGCTATGTCCGTCAAACTCAGGGTGTCAGTTTCCCTATCCCAATACCACAAACCCAAATTGCCGCCTTCGGAAGCCAGTCTGAGCTGTTCTTCGCTCTCGCGCAACGCCTGGAACGATCGATCGCGCTCGAAGACGATGCTGGCAACTTGGGTGCCGAACTCCGCGAGTTTATGTTCCCAATCCGTCGGCATCCGCGCCTCGCTAAAGCAAAGCATCAGCGACCCCATAGGTAGATTGTCCTGCCTGAACACGGGCTGAGAATGACACGCTAGAATGCCATGAGCCACGCATAAATTTCGCCATGCTTGCGACCAGCGATCGTCCTTGGCAATGTCGGCGCAGGTCACGGGCTGACCGCTATACACTGCTTCGCCGCACGTTCCAATGCACAAATCGTTAATCGGAGCATCTTGGAGTCCTTCAGCAAAAGACGGTGGAAAGTCTGGAGTAATCGATCTGTTAAAAGTCAGCCCCTGAGCATCGGCTAGCAGGAAGCCCGCGCGGGTACCCGGATTCAGCCTGGATACTGAGTCACACACGGCTGCCAGACAGTCGTCTAGTGGCTGCCCGAAGGCGATCGACTCCAGCAGTCGTTTCTGCTCGATTAGGAGGAGTTCCGCCTGTTTGCGATCGGTAATGTCAGCAAGCAAAACGGTCAGTCCACTGGGCGAAGGGTAAATTCGATGGTCATGCCAACCTTTCAAAGGTGAGTACAGATAATCAAACTGGAGTGGCGTTTGTTCCCGCATTGCCCGATGAAACTGCACGTAAGCATCGGTGTCAACGGCTGCGGGAAATAGCTCCCAAACGTTCTCACCCAGAATCGCTGACTGCGGCATTCCAATCATTTCACAGTAGCGATCGTTGGCATAGGTGTAGCGCCAATCGCGATCGAGGATGTAAAACCCATCGTTGATGCTAGAAAGTACCGTTTCTAGCTGTTCTTTTGTCTCCCTCGCCGCAGCTTGTGCGACTTGGCCCCGAACCTGGGCTTTTTGTTCTAGGAACCTTGCCTCCTGTAAATTTTGCAAGGCTGCTTTCGCATTTTTTAGAGCATTGCGCCACGATAAACTGAGTGAAGCGCTCAATCCTGCGGCGATCGAAAACATACCCAGCCGAACAATTGTCTCTACATTAACTATCTTTAAGGAATAGAACGGCTCAATAAAAAAATAGTTGATTGCCAGCGTGGATAAAATTGTTGCCAGAAACCCAGCCCCGAAACTGCCATACCACGCACTCACCATCACCGCGATGAAAAACAGGGGCGTCGTGGTTGGGTAGAGCCACGGTAAAAGCGATCGGGTTAGCGCCAGTGCCAAAGCCACGGAGAGGGTGGCCACACCATAGGGAAGTAGTCGAATATCTCTGAAAATGCTGTTGATTTCCTCTACACTCACCCTTTGTACTCCTTATCCGAAAAATATCTTGCTCGCAGCGCCTTACTGCATTCGCCAAGCGTTGCATCTGAGGAATTACCTAACTCATCCAGCAATATCTAAATTTGCTTGAGTGCCAAGCGAGAAGGCTTAGCCTGTCCATTTTCCCAACGATTAATCGTGGGAAAGGTCATCCGTTCTGAAAAACTTACCCATAGCTACCCAAATCTTGACATAGCTGAACATGAGTGCTTGTGGTGTTAACTTCCTGTTTCACAGTAGCGACAACATGACTGCTGTCGGGTTTGTCTACTCCGCAGGCTGACGGGAGTGGAACTCACCGCCAATTCTGAACGTTCTGGAATAAATATTCCTTCAAACCAACGTTCTATATTTTTCGACGCATTCAAGTCACGGTCTTGAATATTTCCACAACTGGGACATTCAAAGGCTCGGACTCTTAATGGCATTTTATGCCGATGATTACAGCAATTTGAACAGATTTGACTGCTAGGAAAGAATCGATCTATGAGCGTCAATTTTGAGTTAAACTTTTCGGTTTTATATTCAAGTTGACGCTTGAATTCGTACATGGCGCAGTCGGCGATTGCACCAGCTAACTTGTGGTTCTTCAAAAATGCCTTAACATTCAAATCTTCAATCTTCACTTCACCGTGGTTTTTGGCGAGGTAAGTTGTTAGCTTATGAATAGCATCTTTTCGGATGTTTGACACTTTTAGGTGCAGCTTGGCTAGTTTAGCGATTGCCTTTTTGCGGTTGTTAGACCCTTTGACTCGCGCACAGACACGCCGTTGCAGACGTTTCATTTTACGGTTCATCCGACGATAGGCTTTAGGGTTGGCAAAGACTTCGCCGTTAGAACAAACAGCTAGCTGCTTGATGCCGATATCAACTCCGACAGTAGGACGGTCACGTAGAGTTGCGGGTTGCTCAATTTCGTATTTAAAAGCAATGAACCATCTGTCAGCTTTTCGACTGATTACGCAGTTGTGAACTGCCGTAATTGGTAATGGTTCGTGCAGCCTAACCCAGCCAATCTTAGGTAACTTGACACGCTTGCCGTCGTTATTAATTCCTGGCTTTGCTTTGGTTCCTTGTTCTAGGTAGAAGGAGTCCCCCGATACACCTTTCTTTTTGAATCTAGGTTGTTTAGATACCTTTTTGAAGCATCTATCCCAAGCTGTTCTCAATTCAGTTAGAGCCTGTTGTGGGCTGGCTTTGGAAGATTCGTAATACCAGGGATGCTCATGTTTGACTTCTGCCACTAAACGCTTGTGTAGATCAATTGCAGAAGGGATCTTAATAGTTTTATCCGTCTTCCTGAGTGTCAATGTTTCAAGGATGATTGAATTTGCCCAGTTGTAAGCGTGTCTTGCTACTCCGCAATGCTGCCGAAATCTAGTCACCTGTTTGTTATTAGGTTTTAATTCCGTCTTGAAACTAAGTAACATTTGCTTTTACCTCATTTCTGCCTTACTCTTATTGTATGCGGAATTAATACGGAACAAGAAAATGCCTAGAAAAAAGATTTACAGCGAGCCTAAGCGTAAGGTCAACCTCAGCCTAACCGAGACTGCTACTAAGTGGCTAGAGGAAAAACGAGTTCAGCTTACCGCAAGCAGTCTTAGTGACGTTATCGAGAGACTTGCTTTCTTAGTTACCCAACAATTCCATCAATGGGTAACTTTGTCCAAGAATCACGTTACAGCTTTAAACCCTAATTCATCCGCCAACTTTTTCTGAGACAGGTTCTACCCTGGCCACCGTTCTGGCACCAAATTACCGATCGCTGGTTTTGCCGCCCTCAGCCGTTCTATTTTGAGAAGCCTCAGAAGTAACAGGTATAAAGCTATTTATATTTTACCAAAGAACTGGGTCTAAAGCCCCGTCCTTCGCTTGACGGCTTTTCCTCTTTAAGTGTATCAATCCAGTCCTCTACAAGCTGGGTCATTTTTTTTTCTTTCTGTTTGGCAATTCTCCGTAACTTTTTTAACCGACTCACGGCAATGCGAATACTTAATCTTTCTTTAATCATTTTGCTACCCAATCGCTACCCGTTATGAGATCATGGTTAGCATGAAAACATTGAAGTTTAAGCTATATCAAAGCAAGCGAAATAGACATCTCAAGCGAAGTATCAATGCTGCCGGGGTGATCTACAACCATTGCATTGCACTCCATAAACGGTACTACCGGATGTGGGGCAAGCATTTGAATTGCAGCAAGCTTCAAAGTCATATTGCTAAAATCAGAAAGCGTAAAGCGTTCTGGCAGCAGGTTGGATCTCAGGCTGTACAGGATATCTGCCAGCGAATCGAGAAAGCCTACCAACTGTTTTTTAAGCATCACCAGAAAGGAGTTAGACCTCCCGGTTTCAAGAAAGTTCGCAAATACAAATCGTTCACTCTCAAGCAAGCTGGCTATAAATTTTTAGGTGGTAATCTAATTAAAATTGGGAATCGCGTTTATCAGTATTGGAATTCCAGAGAGATAGCGGGGAAGGTCAAAACCTTAACCATTAAGCGCACTCCATTGGGAGAGTTATTCATGGTTGTGGTCGTTGACAGCGTTGAACAACCTGAAACCAAAGTCGAGACGAGTAGAATCGCTGGCGCAAGATTTCGGCTTGAAAACGTTTCTCACCTGCTCAGATGGAACGAAAATCGAATCACCACAATTCCTGAAACAATCCCTCGGCGCTATTAAGAAAGCGAATCGTCAACATTCCAAAAAACGGAAAGGCTCAGCTAACCGGGAAAGAGCAAGACTCAATCTAGTTCGCAAGCACTCCTGACGTAGTAAATCGTCGCTCTGATTGGTTCTGGAAATTGGCTCACGAATTAACTGATAAGTTTGACGTGCTGTGTTTTGAAACGTTGAATCTAAAAGGAATGCAACGGCTTTGGGGACGTAAAATCTCAGACCTTGCATTTGGCGATTTCCTCCAAATTCTCAAATGGGTTGCCAAAAAGAAAGGAAAACAATTAGTTTTTATCGACCGCTGGTATCCATCTAGTAAAACTTGTTCCCACTGTGGACACGTTCTGAAAGAATTGGATTTATCAGTTCGTGAATGGCGATGTCCGTCCTGCCAGAAGGTGAACAGCAGAGACGAGAACGCTGCAATAAATAACTTGCTTGTTTTCCTTGGTGGGGCGTCAACCGTTAAGTTAGGCGATGTTAGACAGGCTGTGCCTGCAATTGCTGTTTGAGCTTAGAATCCCCTCGCCTTGATAGCTGGGGAGTATGTCAAACCTTTGACAGATTCCAGAGGTCAGTCATCACTCTTAAGATATATATCAATCCTTACAGGAGTCGTAAATTTTTTATCCCACCCCAACCCTCCCCGAACCTGCGGGGAGAAAGTAAGAAATTCACAAGTGATGCGAGAATTGCTATATGGAGTCAATCTAAAATCTAAAATCGAGTAAGCTGCTTTAAATTCCTTTGAGGAGCGATCGCCAATCCCGACAGCGTTTCAGGTAAATGCGAGCTACATGATCGCTGGGATTTGTTCGCAAACACTCTTCAAATAATTTTCCTGCTTCTCGGAATTCTTTCCGCTCGCACAGTAACATAGCTTCATTATATACAGACAAATTTGCTAGCTTTGCCGACAAACTTTCGGGCGGGTCTGCATCAAATACCTCATAGACTACGACATATTGAGATTTTCCTTTTACCTGTACTTTATCCACAATTCTAATTGCATAATCGGTGGGATTTCGCAACCGTTCCAAAGTCTGCTGAGAAATTAACAGAGGTACGCCGTAATCTTTGGTCAATCCTTCAATGCGAGATGCTAAATTAACAGCATCGCTAATCACAGTGCTGTCCATCCGGCTTTTACCCCCGACTGTCCCCAGCATCAAAGAACCCGAATTGATGCCAATGCCAATTTGAATCGGGACGTAGCCGACGCCTTGACGGTATTCGTTGTAAGTTTTGAGGATATTTAGCATTGCAATACCCGCTTTCACTGCATCATCTGCAAAGTCACTAAACAAAGCCATAATTGCATCGCCGATGTATTTGTCAATAAACCCGTTATTGCTAGTAATCGCAGGCTCCATCCGCGAAAGGTAAGCATTGATAAATTTAAAATTTTCTTGGGGAGTCATAGTTTCTGAAAGCGTCGTGAAGTCGCGAATATCCGCAAATAGCACCGACATTTCCTGCTGCACTTGGTCGCCTAAATGGACATCTATAATACTTTCATATCCCAACAAATTTAGAAATTGGTGTGGCACAAATCTACCGTAGGCATCAGTTAAGTCTGATTCGACATCCAGGGATTTTTCTAAATTTTGGTTAACGTCAAATAGTTCCTTAATAAATAAATGGCGCTGGGATTCAGCTTCTTTGCGTTCCGTGACATCTTGAAAAACTGCGATCGCAAAAGCAACTTTGCCACCATCGTCAAAAATTGGCCTTCCCCAAATTTCTAGGGGAACTTTCTTGTCGGTTCGATGAATTTCCAGATCGTCAGCAGTCGCGTTTTCGCCCCTTAAAGCTCGGACGAGCGGCAAATTCTCGAAAGGATAAATTGTCTCCGTTCCCGCGATATAAATTTGATAACTTTCTGACAAATCCTCAACAGAATTTAAGGGCAAAACTCCTTGACCGAGTAACTGCTGTCCGGCGTGATTTACGTAGTAAGGTTTGCCTTGAGAATCGAGCACTACCACGCCTACCGGAATCGCTTCGAGAAATTGAGCCAGCTTGATTTCGCCTTCGCGCACCGCCTCGAATGCGCGAGAGCGTAACTCAGTTTCAACCGTATCGGAATGTTCAGCAGTAGTTTCCAGCAAGATTTCCAGATCCGCTTTTTCCTCCTTCAAGTCTTCCACTTGCTGGCGCAATCTTTCTATCTCTAAAAGTAGCTGTTCTCTAGATGGTTGTTCTTCCAGCATAACTCGAGAATTTGCGCCTCGACTAACAAAAAATTACTTAACATTTCGCACCCTAAAAGTAATCGTGTTTTTATAGAAAATCCAACTGCAAACCAGGCATCAGGCGCTGGAAATTCCTCAAAGATTTACCATGCCAAGCTATGCTTTGAGAGCCTTGTACCGCCATTTGCACCCTGGCTGTTTTGCGGATCTCGATAATAAACTTCGATAGCATATTGATGCCAGAACTGTTCAAAAATTCTAACTGCTGCAAATTGAGGGTAATTTTCGTCGGTTCCAAGTCGGCAACCTGGGCCAGCAACTGCCCTATCGGCGCGTACTCAGCAGGCCCGCTCAGCCTTAGAGATCCAATAAAACTCACGGTTGCCGTTGCTGGATCGTAACAGATCTGGTAATCTTCTGTATTAATTTCCATAGCCACAAAAAAAAGTCCCTTAGATATTATCGATCGCCAGCGTTGCTTATACTGTTAATTGCACCATAGTTGTCACCGCAATTACTTCCGGGTCTTTGTGCACGGTCTGGAATTTCCAGCCAAGTTTGGCGGTATAATCGGTGAGCATGGTCAACAAACCCAATCCCGAATTGGTACTGTTGTCGTCAGCAGCATTTTTTTCCAACCGCTGAAGGTAAAGTTCGCTTGGCTCCGAGGCCAGCAACTCCTGAATATAAGCCTGAAACTTGTCCACCGCTTGCGGAGAGATGCTGTTAGCCACTGAGACAATCACTCCCTCGCTCTCTAATTGCAGTTTAATATCGATCGGGTAGTCGGAGGTTTCATCATTAAACTTCATGGCATTTTCCAATAACTCGTTGGCAATGTAGCTAACAGCACTTTTTATTTCAGCTTGTCTTTCAATTGTCGAGGGTTCATCTTGGTTGCCCGGAAAAAAAGTCGTCAGGTAATCAGCCAGAAAATCAGCAGACAAACCGTTGTTCCGCCACCGCTGCTTGAGAGGAACCGAACTCGGAGAAAATCCAATTATTAAGTATTCTTGGCTAGCGGGCTGCTCGATGAAATCTCCGAAAATCTGAGTCATATCGATGTGAGAGCTAAAGTTTGAGATGAGGGGATCACTGAATATATTTTAAACTTTAGGAGGGATATTCAAGTAGTTATTTTTGTTTGAGTACCAGCAATGTGATGTCATCAAAAACTTTTTGTTCGCCGATGTGCGATCGCACGTCCTTAATTACAGCGTGCCTAATTTCGGCAGCAGAACGCTGCCAATGAATTTTTATTACCTCAATTAACCTATCTAAACCATAAAGCAGTTTATCCATATTTTTAGCTTCCGTAATCCCGTCAGTGTAAAGCACAACCACATCTCCTGAATGCAAATGCACAATTTTCTCAGCAACAAATTCAGCAATATCTACATCCAGCCCGATCGGGAAACCCAAATCGATTGTATCAAACCGCTCTACACAACCGTTACACCGCACAACAATCATTTCTTCGTGCTGGCCGCTCAACTTCAGCATCCCCTCCTCATAGTCTAGCAAGGCAAGGCTAGCATTTTTGTCGCATTTCATCCGCTGCACGTTATCATAAATTACACTGTTAATAGCACTTAAAAATCTTACTGGGTCTGGTTCATTGTAGGCGAGCAAAGTTCTTACTGCCGTTTGCACCATAATCATTAAAACACCGCTCTCCAATCCGTGTCCCGTCACATCTCCAATGCCAATTTTTACTCTACCTTTGTGTTGGAGTACGTCGTAATAGTCGCCCCCTACTTCCTCAGCAGCTTCCATAAATCCCGCAATATCTAACCCCACAACTTCATTGAGTTCTAAGTCTTTGGGCAGCAGCATCTGCTGAATCTTGCGAGTAACGTCTAGTTCAGCGCTCATTCGCATATTTTCTGCTTTTAGGCGATCGTTGAGAACAGTAATTTCTTGATTTGCACCAACTAAGGCATCGGCAATTTTGTTAAAAGCACCCACAACTTGCCCCAGTTCATCTCTGTTATCCAAAATAATTTTGTGGTCAAGATTGCCGCTTGCCATCTTTTTTGCAGCTTCGTCAAGGACAAACACAGTTTGCATAACGCTTCTATAAAAACTTACAAATAAATAAATAACTATGGCTAAGGTTATTAACACAACAATAGAAATTATGCGTTTCTTGGCAACGAAACTATCAATGCGTTTTTGCAGGAGAAAGTCTAATTCCTTGATAGTTTTATCCCACAGTTCAAAACTATAATTCAGAACTCGATCGCTCCCATCAAGATAGGCAGAATATTCCACTAATGCTGTGGGCTTAATCAGTTTATCTAGTTGCTCAGTTAGCTGCTCTACTACCGAGTTAAAGTTTGTTAAATACTCCCTTAATTTCGGGATCAGATTCCCGTGAGGATTATTGCTAAATCCTACCTCCATATTGATAGCTAAATCCTGATTAATTTCTCTCAATTTGCCTGCCAAAGTAATCAGTTTCGCTCTTTCTTCAGGTGTGGCATCGGAACGCAAGTTTTTTATTTGAGAGATCAGCCTAATCTCTGACAATATTTTTTGGATTTCTGGAAGTTTCAGCAAAGTAGCATCCATCAAATAATAGGTATCTAGATCCGGGTCTAAAATTAGATTAGAAGTATCGCCGACGCGAGCGCTCAGTCTATCAATGTCTGTAGCTAAACGTTGATAGAAAAAATCGTAAGTTTCTAAACTCCAATGGCTGTGGCGAAGTTTGAAATTGTGCCAATCTTGATAAATATTATTAAAATTTTTACTGGAAATTAATGTGTTTCCAAGCTGGCTATCTGTATTAGCTATCGCTTGAAATTTATGATCTATCTTGGCTTTTAAATCTGTTCTGAATTCTGAATTGCTTAAACTAGGATTTAACCTCTGATTCGGATAATTTAAGAGTTGAAGTTTCGGTATATATTCCCTCAACTGGCGCAGTCGCCGCAGGTATTCATTTCCGTAGATTTCTTTTTGGGCAAAATCAACTCTGCTGTTAATTTCGGAAATTAGCAGGTACATGACCAAGGTTAACGGTATTGCAAATAGAAAACCAATTAAGGTAAATTTTTGAGGATAGCTCAGCCGATTCATTAAATGGATTCCCAGGGATTTTCTGTTCATAATCGATAGATTTTAAGAATATTGTACTAAAAAAGTAGCGATCGCTACTAAAGTAGTTGCGGGGACGATCGCTCTAGAAAACCCGAATGCTAATATAATTAATCAGCGATAAGCTGTGGATCATTTAAACCAGTAACGAGGCTTGTAGGTGCGTCAGGAGTAAACACTTACGCGCTTATGCGAGAAACAATTCTGTAATGACGCACCCTACTATCCTCTTTTAAATGCCGAACAGCTTAGCTGATTTAATTTCTAATGCGTTTTCGTCCAGTGGCAACAATTTTTGTGGCATCCCTGTGATATCCTTGGCTGAGCTCGCCTCCCCCAGTCTAAAACACGTTTAGCAGTTTTGGAACGAAGAATAGTAATTTGTACTGAGATTCGGGGGCAGGAGTAGAGGCTTTTAAGAATATTTACTTAAGCATAAATTTTTCTTAATACCCGGAGACAACAAGTAAAAATTAAGTAATAACTGGGTAGTGCAAGTTTCCTGAAACACAACTGCCGACAGCGAGTAGAAAATACTTGCCCCCCACGCACCAGCAGTCAAATCGGTTCTGCACAAAGGAACCAATAGCACCAGCAATAGTGTCTAAATAAGTATCTGCAGTTGAGTGTTCAGGAGCGATCGCGCATTGTGTAAAGTGAGGCAGAGGGCATATTATGAAAAGAATCTCCCAAAATAAATTTCAAAAAAATAAAAACCGAGACCAAAAGCAGCCCAATCCAGTAATCTTGGCTTTGGTGCTCACAGGAATTCTGGTATGGGAAATGTATCCGGCACTAAGACACACCGCAGCAGCTAACGCGGGCGCCATCAAAGATTCCCTTGCCCAGTTGGAAAGGCAACAGCAGCAAACCGCGCAGCAATTTTCCTCAGCCGCAGTGCCCCAAAACATCAGCTATTCGGTATTGGCACTCGATACTCTCACTTCCGAACCGGGGAATTTTGCCGAGGGTACGCGCAAAAATCCCCCGAAGCAATTGCCCGCAACCGTAGCAGAAGCAGTTCGCCGAGAGTTGTCGGACTCCACTGGCATTGCTGCTGACAAGTTGAAAGTAACTGAATCAAGCGGACAAAGTTGGCCGAATACTTGTTTAGGACTCGCGAAAGCGGATGAAATTTGCGGTCAAATGATTGTCGAAGGTTGGCGGGTTGTGGTTTCTGATGGTAGGCAAACTTGGGTTTACCGCACTAATGTTAGGGGAAATGTGTTGCGTTTGGAAAAAAAGTTACCTAGGTAAATGTACGTGAAAGGAAATATAAGTTTCCTTTTGGAACAGGCTTTTCGGCCTGTTCCACAAAGAGTGAATTTTCTTGTGGGCTTCTGGGAACAGGCTTTTCGGCCTGTTCCACAAAGAGTGAGTTTTTTTGTAGGTGGGTATCACAAGCAGGCTTTTCGGCCTGTTCCACAAAGAGTGAAGTTTCTTGTGGGCTTCTGGGAACAGGCTTTTCGGCCTGTTCCACAAAGAGTGAATTTTCTTGTGGGAAGTTTCTTGTGGGGAGTAGGGGTTGGGCTTCTAGCCCGCCCCTTGCCTTAATTTGGGACTTGGTTTCTTTCGATAATGCCACCGCCCAACAGCACATCGCCGTCATACCAAACAGCCGCTTGTCCGGGGGTAATGCTCAACTGCGGTTCGTCAAAAATCAACTTAACTCTTGTACCGCCGACTTTTTCCTCTGCTTGGGATGGTTCCACAGGAATAATTGTAGCGGGGACGGGGCGCGATCGATATCGAATCTGTACCTGAGCCCGAATCGGAGTCGTCGGTGCAGCTACAGAAACCCAATTCACTTTCTGGACTGTACATTCAGATTCTACTGCCAACTGTCGATCGCCCACAATTACCCGATTGCCAGCAGCATCAAGTTCAATCACATACAGCGGTTCCGGTGCAGCAATCCCAAGTCCTTTCCGCTGGCCGATGGTGTAGTGGTGAACACCGTCATGCTGTCCGAGCACCCGCCCTGACTTGTCCACAATGTCACCCTTTTGTGGCGCAATGTACTTATCCAGAAAAGCCCGCATCGAACCGTTACTTTCCACCAAGCACAAATCCTGACTTTCCGGCTTATCCGCAGTTGTCAAGCCAAATTCTGCCGCGATTCTGCGAGTTTCTGTCTTGGTAATTTCCCCCAAAGGAAACTCCGTACCCGCCAACAAATCCTGTGTTAGATCGTACAGGAAATAAGACTGATCTTTCGCAGGGTCGATCGCCCGCAGCAACTGATAGCGACCAGTAGCAGCATCGTAAGTAATCCTAGCGTAGTGGCCTGTAGCGATTTTTTCAATTCCGAGTTCTTCGCGAGCAAACTTAAGCATCGGCCCGAACTTCACAGTTTTATTGCACTGCGAACAAGGCAGAGGTGTAACTCCTGCACTGTAACCCTCCACCAAATAATCAATAATACTTGCCTGAAAGACCTCGCGGCTGTCAACAATGTGGTGGGGAACGCCCAAATCTTCGCAAATTTTAGCGGCATCGACCATTCCCTCAGAGCAGCACTGGCCTTTGCCCTTCATCAACCACAGCGTTAAACCCACCACTTCATATCCTTGATGGTGTAAAATTGCGGCTGCTGCGGAACTATCGACCCCGCCGGAGAGGCCTACAACAATCTTGTTCATGGTTGGGGAGAAATTGCTATTTTACTGTTACTTTGTTCGATCGAGCTAATTTATTATACCACAAGTATACTACAAATTGCCACTGCTGCTGTTAGCTGAAATTTTAGCATTAATATGACCATTCAAAAATTTGTTGTCACCGCCGACCAAATGCGGCAAATAGAAACGAGAATTTTTGCTGCGGGAATGCCAGTCGCAGCTTTAATGGAAAAAGTCGCGGGACTGATTGCTAGACGCATTCAGCAGCTTTTGAAAGCGGAAGGAAGTTCGGCAACTAGCAGTGTACGGGATTTAACGGATAGAAGGAAAAGGGAAGAAGGGAAAAAGCTTGTTAATTCTCTATTGCCAGTTATCGGCGTATTGGTTGGGCCCGGACACAACGGCGGCGATGCTTTGGTTGTTGCCCGCGAATTGCACTTTCAAGGGTTCCAAGTAGTTATTTACTGCCCGTTTTCTAAACTTAAGGAACTCACGAAAACTCACGCTGATTATGCGCGTTCTTTAAATATTCCATTTATTGATAAAGTTGAAGGGCTGAAAAACTGTGAGTTGCTCGTAGATGGTTTATTTGGATTTGGATTAGAACGAGAAATTACTAACGCCACCGCCGCAGCGATTGACGAAATAAATAATTTAAATATCCCAGTTTTCAGTATAGATATTCCATCGGGAATTCATACAGATACAGGAGAAGTTTTGGGAACGGCTATCCGGGCAAAACATACATTATGTTTGGGTTTGTGGAAAATGGCATTTCTGCAAGATAGAGCGTTAGAATATATCGGTAGTTCAGAATTAATTGATTTTGATATTACCGCAGCCGATATTGCAGCAATATTGGGTGAAACGCCAGCAATACAACGCATTACAAAAGCATGGGCAACTCAGCATTTGCCGTTACCCCGATCGCCAATTTCGCACAAATACACCAACGGTAACATACTAATTATTGCAGGTTCCCGCCGCTACAGCGGAGCCGCAATTTTGGCAGCATTGGGAGCAAGAGCAAGCGGCATCGGAATGCTATCCATTGCTGTTCCTGAGTCGCTTAAACCGATGTTGAGCTGTCAGTTGCCAGAGGCATTAGTTATAGGATGTCCCGAAACCCAAAGCGGTGCAATTAGCGAGTTACCAGTAGCAATTGATTTGAGTTCTTATGATGCGATCGCCGCAGGGCCAGGTCTGACATTGGAAGCGGCAATAGCTGTAGAATCTGTACTGGAGAGCGATCGACCTCTGGTTTTAGATGCTGACGGTTTAAATATCCTCGCTCAACTCGGCACAGTCCCGATTTTGTCCGAACGCTCAGCACTGACAATTATCACGCCTCATCCGGGCGAATTCAAGCGTTTATTTCCCGAATTAGCCGACGAAACCGGCGACGATCGAATTGCCGCAAGTCAAGCAGCAGCTCAGCTTTGCGGTGCAACGATATTGCTCAAAGGAGCCAGAGTGTGCATAAGTTGGAAGGATGAGGGCGATTCCCTACGGGATAGCTACGCTTCACGTACCATCACCTACCTCAATCCCGAAAGCACTCCAGCCCTCGCCAGAGGCGGCAGCGGCGACGTTCTCACAGGCTTGTTAGGGGGACTATTAGCAAGTGCGATCGCCCGCAAATCCCCCCCCAAATCAGTTGCTGTAACAGCAGCTTGGTGGCACGCTCAAGCCGGAATCATGGCTGCTAAAGAACGGACGGAATTAGGAGTAGATGCCTTTACTTTGACACAGTATTTAATTCCAACATTGCGAGAATTTGCTAAGGATCGTGGATTAAATAACTTCCGTAGGTTGGGTTGAGGAACGAAACCCAACAATCAAGCGTGGCGTTGGGTGGAGTGAAACGGAGGGTTCGTTCCACGGGCCCAACCTACAAAAAATGCAAGTTATTTAATTCTCATTCCTAAGTAAACAATCGACATGAGTTGGTAGAGTGCGTACCCCCCATCTTTGTATTGGGTAGGTGTGCACCGCGCACCTTAGCCCTTGGTTTGTATTGACAACGGAAGTCCTCATAAAGATATTACAACTTGCATTCCTTACGACTGACATCTTGCAGCAATATCAATAAGAGGATTTTTCGTGGGGTCGGGCGGGTTTATAGAACCTATTTGCAAGCTTTAAGGCTGTTGGCGAACCCGCCCCTACGGCTAATTGAGAATGGTGCAATATCTCAGTTACGACAAACCAACGGGTAACTCAAACGAGCGACACTCACATGAGTGACACTCTAAAAAGTGACTGTGCATCCACAAATCCCACCAGTTATACCTGAAATATCAAACACCAAAACTTAAATATTGAGAGGAACCACATTATGTACACCGAAGAAAGAAGCTTGAACAATGAAACTATGGCTCTCGTCGCCGATACTACTGCTCAATCAACTCTTGCATTTGCTGAAACCACTGGAGTAAACAAACCGACTTTGCAAAGGGGTTCAACAGGTCAAGCTGTCAAGGAACTACAACAGCTTCTATTTCATTGGGGTTATTATTTCGGGTCGATTGACGGTATTTTCGGCGTCCAAGTTTACAACGGGGTCATAGGCTATCAACACCGCGTCTTTTTAAAAGAAGATGGGATTGTCGGCCCTCTCACTTGGGAAGCACTATACTCTGGTGCACCTGTGAATATGCCGATCGTCATGAAGGGCAGTTCTGGTAATGCTGTTAAAATTGTTCAGAATGTCTTGAAAATCAATGGATACTATTTCGGATTCATTGACGGATTATTCGGGCCGATGACAAATGTAGCAGTGCGACAATTGCAACTGAGCATGGCTTTACCGCAAGATGGAATTGTCGGCTACAGAACTTGGCACGCCCTCAGCAAGTTACCGCACTAATGACTGGTTGGATTCATATCAATTCCGGTTGTACGAGCGAAATGACTGTTGACTGTTGACTCGATTTTATTATTCTGATGCAACCGGAAACGATATCACTTTCAGTAATCGCAAAAAATCTGTAGATCAATTAGGGATTTAGGCTTTGCCTAAGTCCCTAATTCTCGTTAAGGGTAAGGCAGCGCGCGGGAAGGGCGATTGATTCCCTGCGGGATAGCTTCGCTTCACGCAAATTCTGTTACCGTTCCAGGCGATGAAAAATATTCTCGACTTTTCCGTGTTTTTTTGTTAGTATATCTTAGGAAATTGGGAGCCACAATCCGGTTTTTTCCCTTCTGATTTAGTTGTAAATAGTTGCACTCAGAAAAATATTATTTCGATACTTACCTAACAAGACTTACCGATGGCAGGCTTATTCCCGGTTTCTACGAAAAATTCCAGGTTGAGTAACGAGAAATCTAGAAATCAACCGGGTTTTTAAGCCAAGCGCACGCAAGTCCCGAACTAGCCTTTGATGAACTTTTCTAATTTGTGAGCCATCTTCTCGACAATTCCCTCTGAAGTATCTGCAGCCGATGATTCAGCTTCAATACGCTTGACCACATCCTCTGAAAGATTCAGCAACTGCACTAATTTTTGATAAGCTGCGGCTTCTTCAGCGTTAATTTTTGGTTCGTCGGGAGTACGAGAACTAGAGGAAATAACTTCATAGCCGAGTTGCAAGACTAATTCCTTTTCATCTTGAGTTTCTAGTTGGCAGATCAACTCGTCAAGGGGGATATTTTGCATGATGTAATCCCGCAATTCTTGTTGCATTTGTTGTCCGTCGGTATCTGGGGCAAACAAACGACAAAAGCGATCGAGCATTAAATTAACTTCTTCTGTGGCGAGTTCGCCGTCAGCCCAGGCCATAGAAGCAACAATTCTCAGCAGATTCATTTGGCGGGGCGTAATTGATGGAGGAGGTGGGGTTTGCATAATCAAAATGGGTAATTGGTAATATTAATTCCGGTGCAACCGGAATTATTGTTGACTGTTGACTGTTGACTGTTGACTGTTGACTGTTAACTGTCAGTCGAAAAACTGAATGATAGTTGAGTATTGACGGGTGATTCAATTTTACCAGGAGGATGCTAGCGGAATTGGGAATTGGGAATTGAGCTTGATTTCTTCTGGTCTTTTCTTTCCCGTTCACCTTCTGTTAGGTCACAATTTCGATAAAGGAACTCCCAGCCATCCAGTAAAGTTTTGTTTCTGAATAGCAGTGGGCTGTTCCACCGGCACGATCGAGTAACGCATCGGGCGCGGCGGGGCGAGAGTAACAGGACAAGTCCGCAGTTCGTCTTGGTGAAAAACTGTCACCGAGACGATATCCCCAGGCTTGAAATCTTTTAGTCTCTCGCCCGCTTGTTCAGAATTTACACGAAAACCTTCGATCGCCAGCAACTCGTCCCCAGCATCAATTCCGGCCAATTGTGCCGGAGATCCTACTTCGACAAATTTAACCATTTCCCGCCCGTTTTCCGTTCCCAACGTCCAACCGATGCGAGGTATTTCGCTAGTTTCAGTTGCGGTGAGTTCCAGCCCGAAAGGTTCCAGATATTTGTTGTAAGGCAACTCTTCTGTGCCGTCTATATAGCGCGCGAAAAAGTCGCTCAAATCGATGCCGGCGACGGACTCGATCGCACTTTGCAACTGTTCTGGAGTAAAGCCTATTTCTGCGGGTAGCGAAGGAGAATTTAAGTGTCCGTTTGAGGTTAAATGCGCCGATTTGCCGTCTGTTTCCGACTTCAGGTCAAAATCGCCGTTTTGGGCAGAATTAGCATTGCCAAACTTCTGCCACATCAAACGCATCACATCGTCGAGCGATCGCTCATTGCCGTGTTTGGCGCGAATCAACAAATCGAGCAAAAACGAAACAACTTCCCCTTTCAAATAATAGGAAATCTGCGAGTTGTCGCTGTTAGAATCCCGGCGATAAAGTTTAATCCAAGCATCCCAGCTCGACTCGCTCACAGGCTGTACACTCCGCCCCGGAGTCGTCTGCAAGCGAGTAATTTCCTTAGCCATACCTTGGAAAAAACCTTTCACGCTGTAGAGACCTGAGCGAAAAGGAATCACCAAATCGTAATAACTTGTAGTGCCTTCAGAGAACCATAAAGAAGGAGTATAATTCTCTTTTTCGTAGTCAAATACTTCGAGAGCTTTCGGTCGAATGCGCTTGACATTCCACAGGTGAAAAAACTCGTGAGCTACCAACTGAATAAAGCGTTCATACTTTTCCTTAGCCCGAAAACCAAAACGCGGATAGTTGAGAGTGCAACTCTCCTTGTGTTCCAAACCGCCAAAACCAGAGCCGGACAAATGTAGGAAAAACACATAGCGTTCGTAAGGCAAACCGCCGAACATTTTTGCCTCAACTTCGATCACTTTTTGGATGTCTCGAATCGTGCGATCGGGTTCTAAATTGCCTTTCCCCCAAACAACTAGCTGGTGGGGTTTTCCCATCACTTCAAACTCGTACACTTCGTGACAGCCAATCTCAAAAGGACTATCGACAAGGGTATCAAAATCCGCAGCAGCGAAAGTAAGATTTTGGCCAGAAACAGGCGGCAAAGTAGTAACGGTGCGCCATTCCGGCTGCGGCGGCACAACGGTTACGGTGTAGCAGTTGCTCTCAAAACCGGGCAAGAAAAAGCACAAAGCCGCCGGATTGAAATAACCGTGAGTCGAGTCTAAATGATTGGTTCGCACTGTCAGTTCGTTGGCAAAAATGCGGTAGCGAACCGTGATATCGGACACCGAATCGGTCTCGATTTGCCAGTGATTTTTGCTGAGCTTGCGCCAAGGTAAAGCACGCGCGGCGTAGCTATCCCGCAGGGAATCGCCCGCCTGGGAGCTAAAATCTTGCAGGTGGCGGGCGTATTCTCGAACCAAGTAAGAACCGGGAGTCCAGACAGGCATTTTTAAATCCAGAACCGACTCCGACCAACCTTGCACGCGCAAAGTTACTTCAAAGAGATGGGATTCAGGATTGGGCATCGCCACCGAATATTGAATTGTCGGTGCTGTTAGTTGCCCCTCACGGTTGCCGGCAGCGGACGAGGTATCCAAAGAAGTAACATCAGTCATTGACTTGCCAAATTAATCAAGTGCTTGAGGTTGAGCAAATGGATAGTTTGGTGGTCTGGATCGATTTTGATCCAACCTTTACTATCGAGTTTTTCCATAATTTTGCTGGTTTCATCTAGGGTGATATCTGTGACATCAGCTAAGTCTTCATAAGGAATATTGAAGATATCTTTGCCCTCAGCAGTTTTCTGACCGTAGTTTTCTGCCAGCTCGACTAAAGTATTTGCTAGTTTAACCGCAGGCTGGCGGTTTCGGAGTTGATAGCGGAGATTGGTTTGGCGGAGTCGCCGCACCATCAGTTGCAGCATCCGGTGGTGCAATTGCGGGTCTTTAAACAGGGTTTGGATAAATCGCTGAGCTGTGACGCTGAGAAGTCGCACGGGCGATAGAGCAAGTACGTCATTCGATCGGGGAGATTCGTCCAGAATGGCCATTTCGCCGAAGAAGGCACCCCGTCCTAAAATAGCCATTGATACAGCTCGATCGTTTGACAAGCGGCGGACTTTTACCCAGCCAGACACGACAAAGTAAATCGCGTTGCCCCAAGAATCCTCCATCACCACAGCTCGGCCCGGGGGATACTCATGCTTGACGGCATTTGATAGCAGCCCTCCCAAGGTTTCTGGGTTAGCACCCTTAAATAGAGGGAATAGCTCACTGAAAGCTTCTGTCTTCATCAAAAAAATGGGTAGAAACTCCGTCCTTCTAGGACGGCTTTATATTGTCTTTTTTTGATTACTACCGCCTTGGGACTGGTTGGCGGGAGTGTGCTTTTGTGTTGCACTTTCAGCGGGACAATTACCGCCTCAAACTTCCCAGCCCTGTACGCATAGTGTTTTGCTCTTTCGAGCCTCCCTTTCGGGGTGATGTTAGCCTGCGCCTTGGTTTAGTGAGCTTGTTGGGCCCAAAGCACTGCCCCAGTGACATTAGGGCTGTTTAACCTTCAGCGACAGAGCCCAAAACTGGCTTCGCATTCAAGGAGTGTCGTGACTCAAAAAACGTAGTCAGTTAAGACGCAAGGCCCGTCAGAATGGCTTGTCAGATTACTCTTCCAAGCCTCACGCCGTCGGGGCTGAGGTTCCTGACGCAAACTCGCGGAGGTGGAAAATATGATTAGGCGACACCCAACAGCTAGGGAAAGATCGATGTTTGGGAACACAAACAATCCGTTGCTCCTTTAATTGATCATAAGGGTGGACAGGCCCGGTTCACGTAAAATTGGCAGATTCTTTAATCTTAAACGGGTTTACAAGCCTGCCACTGCCTTTTGAACTTTACCCAACAGAGGTTCTATGTATTCCGGCCAGCCGATCGCGATTGACTGCCTGTGGGCCAGAGTTTCCGGCTCGATCGCATCTTTACTCCACCTCAGCGGTTGACCTTGCAAGTCGCAACAAACCAATCCGGCTGCTTTTGCTAAAGCCAAAGGGCCGGCGGTATCCCACACTTTAACTCTGCCGTTGAGATACAGGTACAAACCAGCTCGACCGAAGATAACTTCCATAACTTTTAAGCCAAAGCTGCCCAGCGAGTAAAATTCTGCGCCGGGGATGCTTTGGGCGATCGCCAGGGCGTAGTTTTTCTGGTCTTTGTCTCCGAGAATAATTTTACAATTTTCCGCTGTCGGAGCCGGGGGTTTGCATAGGGCGATCGGCTGTGGCGCTTCGGTTCCGACACTTTGGAACAATCCCCAATCTTTGCCGCCAAAATACATTTGGTCAAAAGCCGGGGCGTAGAGCCAGCCGGCCACCGGGTTCCCTTCCAGCAGCAGCCCCACCATGGAAGCGTAGTGCAGTTTTCCCCGAATAAATTCTTCAGTCCCGTCGAGGGGATCGATGCACCAGAGGCGCTGGTAATTGGCGCAGTAAGCTGTTCTGGAGGCGACGTTTTCCTCGGTGATCCTGCCGTCTTCAGGAAACAAAGCGCTAAATGCTGCCGATAGTTGTCGGTCTAGGTATTGATCGATACTCGTCACGTAGTCGTTGGGCCCTTTCTCGGAAACTTCAAAAGGTTCGGCTGCTAGCTTGTAAGCTTCTTGACCGCACTCGCGCAGGGTGTAGCGAATTTTTTGGTCTTGCTCTGGAGAAATATACATGAGGTTAAACATAAATTTTTTAGCTAACTTCAGCATAAAAGCTTAAGTCCTTGGAATCGATCGGCGCGTGTCATTCGATTTTAGATTTTAGATTTTAGATTTTGGATTGACTTGCGCGAGATCAATTCGGGGGACGCAAGGATTTGAGATTTTAGATTTTGGATTGATTTGCGCGAGATAAATCACGTGGCGGTACCATCTAGAAATTCTTGGTCACTGTTTTTGATTCGTACAGGATTTGGGCGCGGGTGTCGATAAACCCGGTTTCCTAACCGTCAGCGCGGTTGCGATACAAGCCCCAGACAGGATCGATCTGATGTGCTGCACCATTGTCAATAATCCTTTTACGAACAGGCTTTCCGGCCTGTTCCACAAGAAATTTATCTTTTGTAGAACGGGCCCCAGAGCCCGTTCTTGAGAATGGTGCAAGATGTGAGATTGATGGAACTCAAAAAAATTTACACATGAGGGAGAACCCCCCAGATTTATCTAAAATCTAAAATCTAAAATCTAAAATCTAAAATCGACCGATCGATCGTACCAGCACTTTCAACAGCAGAGGATAGAATCTTCAGAGGTTAGATAATTTGTGCCAGCACCAGAATAAATATAAGGAGAATACTTTGAAATACCATTTGGCATTAGGTCGCAAAATAGACCTAGATGGAATTGACCGCGATGCACAACTAGGCAAATGTCCTCGCCACGTCCTGCGGGCCCTCAGAGAGAGCTTAAATGCCACCGTTCACGCCCCGGATGGCGAAGCGATCTCGTTGAGCGACAAGCTGCGATCGAAAATTTCTTCTAAACCCGAACATTGGGCCGCCGCGCGCAAATTGTCCGAGCAAGTCAGCAGCGACGACGTGATATTTTGTAACGGCGAGGACATTGGCATTCCAGTGGCGGCGGTTTGCGGGGCTAAGCCCGATCGCCCGAAAATTGTTGTACATTTCCACAATATCGATCGGCTGCGCGGCCGCGTCGCCCTGAAACTATTTGGTTTGGCTGACAAAATTGACGTGTTCATGGCTTGCGCCAGCCCTCAAACTGACTTCCTCCGCAGTTATTTAGCTTTACCTGAATCCCGGATTTTAGTGCATCTAGACCAGACAGACACTAAGTTTTTCACACCCGGCCCCGTTTCTGGCGATAAAAAGCGACAAACGATTGTTAGCGTCGGGTTAGAAAAGCGCGACTACCGACTCCTAGCAGCAGCAACTGCTGACTTAGATGTTGACGTAAAAATTAGCGGTTTTTCTAAAGATGCCAAAGCTTTATCGCAAGCTTTCCCCGATACTATGCCAGAAAATATGTCCCGCAAGTTCTACGAATGGCCGGATTTAGTGCAGCTTTATCGCGATGCAGACGTAATTGCAGTTTGTTTGGCGGAAAATAAATATGCTGCTGGAGTGCAGGGTTTGCTAGAAGCAATGGCCTGCAAGCGGCCGGTCGTCATTACTCGGACTCAAGGTATGGTCGATTATTTAGCCACCCCGGATATTGCCAAAGTGGTAGATGTGGGAGATGCAGCAGGTTTGCGCGAGGCGATCGTCCATTTGCTTTCAAATCCTCAAGAAGCTGAATCTCAAGCGCAGCGGGGGTACGAAATGGTTGTGAACCAGCACAGCAGCGAACCTTATGTCGATGTTTTAGCCCAGAAGCTGCGATCGCTTTAAACTCGTAATATCAGCAACGGGATCTCCGGCCCGTTCCACAAAACAGAAACTTGGTTGTGGAACAGACCGGAGAGCCTGTTGATTAAAAACTGGTAAAACAAGCCGGAAAGCCTGTTGATTAAAAATCACGACTCGCGTCCACTCGCCCACTTATCCCGCCATTTCACAGTCCCTTCCGAAACTAAAACCCAGCGGCGACAAACCAGGTTTTCTCGCAGCGGCGACAGTCCTTCCCGTAGCAGCGCATACTTATAAGAAATCAACTTCCCCGCACTTTCATTAAAAGGAATTTCCCCAAACCAAGTATTAGTATTGATATACTCCAAGGGGTAGCCCTTACTAATATCCCAATTCCCCAACTCAGGGCAATCTCCAATCACCACAATTCTTTCCCCAGGCTGAGTTCTAACGCTGTTAAGCTGCGCCCGCACAATAGTTTTCGCCTTAACTCGTTCTCCGACGCGACTAAAAATCATTACTTCCCGCGAACCCAACTCTAAATTATACAGCATCCCGTCTTTAACTTCAAACTTGCGGCGCGATAAAACCTCCGTATGCTCTCCATCAGGCAACTCAGTATCCACCTCTTTAAGTGTCACAGAATTGCCACGATTCATCGCTACAAACACCACAGAATCGCGATAGCGGCGCACGTAACAATAAACATCAGGAGTTAGATACTTTTGCCACTGACTCCCCATCGAAATAGCTGGATTCAGCCGTCGCAATCCCGACAGCAAACGCACATCTCGGTAAATCGGCGCATCATTATCCCACTTTTCCATCATCGGGCGGTTGTAAGGGTCATTCCCCCCATCTGTATCATCGTGCAGATACTGTTCAGTGCCGTAATAAATGCAGGGAATACCGCGAGTCGTCATAATTAAACATATCGCCAAATGCAGCATTTCTGGATCGGGATTCAACGACTGAAACCTCGGCATATCGTGGTTGTCAATAAAAGTAATTAACTCCGTCGCCCCGTAGTAGCGGTGATCCAAATTCAGGACATCTTGGACTAACTTAAATCCCGCGCCCGCACCCTTCCCCAATACTTCTCGAATTGCCACGCACAGACCAAAATCTAAAATAGTCATCCCCGACTCGTTGGCAAATTCCACAGAACGATCGTTTCTAGGGTCGCTGTAAATCCATTCGCCAAAAATGAAAACATCAGGTCTGTGTGTTAAAATGTCAGCATTAAATTCCTGCCAAAACCAAATAGGCATATGCTTGACTGTATCAACCCGCAAAGCATCAACACCTCTGTCCAGCCATTGTTTAATTGCTGACTTAATGTAATTGCGGTAGGCAATATTGTTTTCGTTAAAAGTTGCTAAACCAGAAAGTTCGCAGTTTTGGACTTGCCATTCATCTTCCCAGTTTGTGACTTCGCCGTAGTGGTGATACCAGTCATCTTCATCGTCGTTAAAGTCAGCTATTTTTACGCCATCATCGTAGAGTTCCCCTTTTTTACCGCTAAAATCTGGGTTGCTGTGATTGCAGACAATATCAAGTACGAGTTTCATGTTTCGCTGGTGCAACTCGTGTACTAATTTGTCAAATACGGTATCTTTAGTTTCTTGTGTTTGGTTGATAGAAGGATTGTCGCCTGTGGCAATAAAGCGGGGATTTAATCGCTTAAAATCTTTAGTCCAGTATCCGTGAATTGCAGCTTGTTCGACAAATAATGCTTCCACTTGCTCGAACAGTGGAGTCAGCCAAACTGCAGTAACTCCCATATCTTTTAAGTAATCGAGTTTGTCGATAACTCCCTGCAAGTCGCCGCCCCAATATTTGCCCCAATCTTTCCCTTCTGGATCGTAAAGTTCTGGGTTGGGGCCTTCGTTATTTTCGGGGTCGCCGTCGTAAAAGCGATCGACTACAATGAAATAAATTGTTTCTTGTCGGAATTCAATGTCTCTGGTGTAGAGAAACTCTAAATCGATTTCGCTTTCTGGCTTAACTTCTTCTACCAGAGACTCAATTTTTTCTTCTGGTTCGCTAACTTCGTATTGAGAAGAAGTTTGATTGGGAGTGACTGATGTCATGAGATGTATTTTTTTTTATTGTAAGATTGGTCAGTTATTCGGAGCTAGAGTCGGAGATAGCTTTCCCATCTGACTGACTTTTACAGCATCATACGGAATTTACTGGTTTAATGAAATCTTCCTTTAGAGAGAGGGCAGACTCATCCTTGAGGATTATGTGGATGAGAGTTAATATTTGGTTTCATTCTCAATCAAAGAGGCAGAGACTCAAAAACCAGCGCTACCAGGCCGATCCTAGTAGCGAGAAAAGGTGTACTAATTGTGCGATCGTACTTTTTCCCTTTCTTTCTTTCATTCCTATCGCAAGTTTTGGATATCTTCAACACTCAAACCAGTTGTTTGACTAATTGTTTGATTGTCAAGGACATTGAGAAGTTGCCTAGCAATTTCTAGAGCCTTTTCTCTCATTCCTAGCGCGACTCCTTCTTCTCTGCCTTCTTCTATACCCTTTGCGATTCCTTTTTCAATTCCCTTGAGCAAGACACCCTGCTGATCGAGAATAAACATTTCGCGTTCTTCTAAATCTGCCAACTCCTCTGGATTCAAGTTAGTTTCATTGGCAATCGCAAAGGCTTGCTGTATTTCCGAGACTGTTTCCATTGTTTGCGGTACCACTTCCAAACAGGGAGCATTTTTCATAAAATAAACCCACTTGTCAGTCAAAGTTTCTAATTCATCCAATTGTTTATTGAATTTCGGCAACTCGATAAATATCAGTTCTATCTCTGGATCGACATAATCAAATAAACGCTTTTTCTCCTTGAACACAAAATGAGAAATTATTTCTGGGTCATTGTTAAACATTTCAAAATCAGTAATTGTCAAAGCAATTACAGGTTTTAACTTAAAGTAACCTTGACCGCGAATCAGTTGAGTTGAGTAAGTTTTCGCAGTATTGTAAACCACCCGTTTCGCAAAAGATTCTACATTTAAAACTTGCATCTCGATAATTACAGTTGCGCCGCCTTCAAGCCGGGCTTTGACATCCAGGTAAGAGTCTTTGAGATACTGTACTCTTGATGCTAAATACGGGTCGATAATTTATAAGTCAGCGATGGTGGGATTACCATCATAAATCATGGCATTGAGAAAGCTGATTAAGATTGGTTTGCTTTGATTGGATCCGAATATTTTTTTGAATGCAAACTCGATTTTGGGGTTAATGAATCTCATGGTGATTTTTCGTTTTCTGAGCTTTTTAACGATTCAATCTATCTGGTAATCAGGAGCAAAACATTCTTATTCTGTCAAATCGACTTGTCGAATCTCTTCTAGCGTCATATCCAAGCATTGCGCGATCTGCTCGTCGCTCAAACCGACGGCTTGCAAGCGTTTAATCGCCTCCATTTTCGCCCGCTGCTTTCCCCGCAAAAACTCAGGCTACTCTTCCTGCGATGTGCAGACATTCAGCGCTCCGATTAAATGACCACGAGCAACATGATTGCCACTAATGACGCTTCCAGTAACATTGCTAATCATCGACTTCCGAATCAGTGCCGATCGCAAATTTAACTTATTAACCTCTTCTCCAAAAGCATCAGAGAACAACTCCCATAGCTCGTAGCCCACATCTTTAGCATAACCCTCAGTACAATTCAGCGCTTGGGCAATATCGCCATACTTTTGCCGCTTCAAAACGCCCTCAATCACACCAACTTGCATATCATCTAAATGCTTGCCAGTTTTCGCAAAGACCACTTCATCTGCAAAAGCCAGTGCTTCCTTAACGTTCACCCGCGCCTCCTCACAATATCCGAGCGATCGAACTAAAACCGTCTAGATCCGACTATTTTCGCCTTGAATACAAAAACGATTAAAGCTTTATCAAAACTTTTTATATTATACGACTTTATCCGACCTTTTTCGACTATACAAATTAATTGGCAAGCTGTAGCATTGTGAAAGTAAAACAATCGCTCAAAAAGACTAACTTATGACGACTACCCAACTCGCTCTAGACAAAAAAGCAAATCCTTTGATGATGCACCTGAGCATCTTGCCCAAGTACGGCATCACCGCCGAGGAGACTTTTAGCTACGATCCCACCACGCAGACCTCCAACATCACCTCCATGAGTGGCTCCTGGTGTAATCGCAGTGGCTCCACTGTTAGGCAGTTTGACGAGAATGATGATGACCAGCAAGAGGACGACTAGAATTTGCTCTGGCTAAGGTCGTCTTTTGCTTGCCATCTGATTTCTTGAAAGACCTGCATGAATTTTTGCATGACAGGTCTTTCACTGTCAATTTTATTTCAATTGGTTTGGTTGTGATACCCGTTTCCAAAAATAATGCAATCCCCTATAAGATCCAAACCCATACAGAATCCGTAATTTTTCATCTCAAATCTCAAATCTAAAATATAAAATAGTATGACAGACCTTTTAATCGTGACTTCCGAGACAGACATTCATGCAGATGTCGTTATCAACGAATTGCAAAAATCAAATATTCGAGCAATTCGATTGAATTCAGAAAGTTTTATAAAAAAAAGCAAATATGCTTACTCGTGGCAAGCTTCGGGCAATCCCAGTCAAAGTTTTTTGTCTTTTGAAGACTCTTTGAGAGAAGTTCAAGATGTTGGCGTGATTTGGTGGCGAAAACCAGAAGATTATCAAGTGTTTCCAGAAGTTGATGATGCTTGGGCAATCAAGTATTGTCAAGAAGAAACAGAATCTTTAATGTACTCTCTGTCTGGCTTATATCCCAAAGCGAGGTGGGTCAATAACTACTACAAAATTAGATTGCCTTCCCATCGCATCAATCAGATTCCAATTGCTCAAAAACTGGGAATTACTATCCCTCCAACACTCGTAACCAATTCCTACGATGCTGCTTGCAACTTTGTGACACAACAGGGTAAGTGCATTGTCAAACCGATGCGCTACTCTGGATTCCTACATGATGAAAAGCAGTATGCTTGCTATACTCGCCCCATTGATGTAGAAACACTTGAAGCATTTCGAGAGAGCATTCGATTAGCGCCTGTTTTTATTCAAAAACGCATTCAAAAGAAGGCAGAATATCGCGTTACATTAATCGGCAAGCATGATTTTGTCTGTCGCATTGATGCCAAACATATCAACGATTCAGATGTGACTTTAGATTGGCGCGTCACCGAACCGGATAAACTCGTTCACGTTCCCGACAATTTGCCGATCGACTATCTCAACAAACTTCATCAAATGCTTGACGAATTTGGTTTGAATTTTGGTGCATTCGATATCATTCGCGATGAGGACGACACGCTCTATTTTATCGAACTCAATCCTAACGGACAGTGGTATTGGATCGAAATTCTCACTAAAATGCCTATGGTTCGCGCAATGGTGGAACTCATCGAAGATTTAGCGCTTCAATATCAACAGGATTGCTGAATTCTGTCTTGCATAAGGATTCTTCGGTTAGATCCCCGACTTCTTGGAGAAGTCTGGGATCTGGATATTCTGTTTTTTTAGGTGGGCTTATTTATCCGAAAAAAGAACGATCGCCCTACATCTACCCCAACCCTAGCTAACTACAGCCACCGCCGACTTTGGAACCTGAGAATGCTCCACCCGAAAAACATTCGCGCTCAGATTAGCAACAACTTGTTTTCCCTGCTGCGTCAGTTCCAAATAGCCGATCGCATCCTTCACATACCGATGAACCACATTCCAATAAAACTTCGGATAACCATCCCGCAACTCCCCCGGATTCTGATAGCCCAAAACCCGATTTTGCCCAGTCTCCTCAAACTCGTAAAACAGCGCCGCAATCTTTTGCAAATATCGCGGATCGCTCAATTGACCAATTAAATCAGCAGCCCGAACTAAACCCGGATAATTTACAGTATCTTGATAATCTTCATCTGTAGGAACTGGGAAACGAGTCAGCTCAATATTATGCTTAACCAGCTCAGCGTCAATCAGTTTGTGACCGCCAAAACGCTCGTCAATAAACATTTTTCCGCGATCGACATGATAAAGCATCAAACTAGCATCCGTGGCCCCCGGAGGCAGCGTTAATTTCAGGTCGCCTATTCCCGTCGCATACAGTCCCAAATCTGTTCTATCTTGCCTGCAAACACCTTTAACATACCCGATATCGTGACATAGCAAAGCAATGTGGAAGTGCAGCCAATCTTCGCAGGAAACACCCCCTTCGCGGATGTGCTTCCCCCCCAGAATTGCTTGTCCCACCAAGGTCACTAAAATAGTGTGTTCGACATTATGGTAAAGAGCATCGCTATTAGCAATATTTTCTAAAGCCATACTCGCCACCCAAGCAATAATCTCACCATAGTCAGATTTAAACCCGCCATAAGTGTGGCGGTAGCCTTCAATCAGGCGATTGACAAAAGCCTTAATCAGCAGTTCAGTTGCGTTAAACATATTCACTTCCCTGAGCCCACGTAGATTATTAAATTATTTTTATAGTTATTGTTTTTGCTGCTACCGTTTGATGTTATTTTTGGCTTAAGCGCCACGATGGATACCCACTCCTATCGAGAGGCATCCATTGATATTATCAACAATTATGGCTTAAATTATGGCTCTCGCAACTACCAGAGCGACATACCCCATAAATAATTGATATCAAGGGGCGATCGAGGTATGACACCCCTCAATCAGTAGTACAGGGTTACATCTTCGGCGCATACCTCAGTAGATTTTAGATTTTAGATTTACTCCACAGATACATCTGGGGGCGGGAACTAATATCTAAAATTTTGGGTTGCTCACTACTGTTGTCGGAAACTTGTATCTGTTATGGCTGACCCCGCCCAACAACCAGAGCGAGCGAAAGCGTAACCCCATTAATTCCTCATGGACAGGATTAAGCTTGCACATAGGCAGTACGTGGAAAAAATAGTGTCCCAATAACTAGATATATCTCTGACAAGAACACCGTGCGAGTATAAGTTAGCACACCACTGAGTTACTGGTGGCTTTCCCACTGCAATGCTATCGAGCCACTGTCGCATTTGTTGCACGAGGATCTCGCAAAAAGTTAAGTCTTGGCACTGATTTTCCGGGAAAATACTTGTAGTCAACTTCACGATCGATCTCAGTAATCATTACTAACAAAAACTTATGAATCACCCGACTTAATCCTCAACGAAACCCACTGTTGCTCCAGTGACGTGAATAAGTTTTATGGGTGACACTCACAGTCGCAAAATGTGATGCGAAAAGCTAGCATTTGTGATTTAAAAGTCGCTAAAGTGTGAGACAGATCACGCCCTCTGTTCCCTCCAGAATGTATATTTAGATAGATGGCAATAAAATAAGACAGAATAACTAGCCGCCTCCCTCGCATATCCCCTCTCCCATCATCTGCGATCGACGACTCTGTATACTTACTAATATAAGGTTTCAGGCAATGATTAAACAAAAACATAAATATGCCGACCTTGCTCAACTCCCCCACACAGATACCGTGCTCCAAAAACTCCCTGTAGAAGTTAAAGAATGGGCCCAAAGCTTGCCTTGGAACCAACGGCGCTATGTCTTGTCTCTCTGCTACATATTGTGTGCATCTACTCCCGACTTGCAAGCAGAATTTTTAGATAATTATACAGCCGACGGTTTAGTTTCAAAAATGTTTGAAGATGTAGATACTCTACACCGAGTCAAAGAGTATTTAATCAGATTTAGGGTCAAAAAACAATTAAACGAATCAGATTTAAGAAGCTACATCAAACAATTTTATATCCACTCAGCTCAACAATCGCTCCGAGAAACTGACCAATATTTAGAATCTGCACTCCGCTTCGTGTTGAGTACAGAAGAACGCAATAATGTTTTTAACTACATTTTGGGCTTTGAATTTATTAAAATTGTGTTTCAAATGAGCTGGTTGCAACACGAAAGATTAGCGAGACTCCAAAAAAATCAGTCGCAGTTTATTGAGGCCTATATCAAGCCGATTCAACACGCACACAGAATTAATGGCATAATTCTCCCGAAAGATGAGAGAATATTTTTTGCCCGACGCACCTATTACGTTCAACTACCTAACATTTCCTATAGAAGACTTATTGAGTTAGTCATGGCAACTTTTACTACAGAAATGGTGAGTAATTGCGGATTTTCTATCAGTCGCCACTCTCAAGCTCTGCGTTTTGACTGCGATTACATTTATGATCCAGAACCAGAAGAAGAAAGATTTCCTACTGACTTGCAATTTATTCATTAACTGTACGCAGTAAGGTGTATCCTAAGTTGCTGTTTTCTATTTACTTTTATTGGCGCTTTGGGCACAGGATAGTTTTTGAAGTATGGGACTTCTAGTCGGCCGGTTAAAATCGGATGTTGCAGCCTGATTTCATAAAATAGAATGGCTGTATCCATTAACCTTCCGCTTGCATTTCTTCAATGTCAAACCAGCTAACTATCACTCCCGCTAGCGGAATTGCTAGAAATATGCCTAAAAGTCCTGCTGATCTTGCCCCCACTAACAGTGCAAAAAATACCACTACCGGATTGAGGTTAAGGGAATTTTGCATCAGTCTGGGATGAATAAAGTTGTCTTGAATTTGCTGCAAAACAATGCAAGCTGCCAATACTTTTAAAGCTAGCCACACATTTTGAGACAATACAATAAAACAAACTAAGCTAATCCCCAGCGTGGCTCCAATCCCTGGAACTAAATCAAACAATCCGATAATAAATGCTAAAATTAAAGGAAATCTCACATCTAACAGTAGGAAAATTCCAAAACTAGCTGTTGTCAAAAATAACATTAACAGAATTTGTGCCTGAAAAAATCCTAAAAAGTTTTTCTCTATTGTTATACTTAAACGCCTGTGCAGGTGTCGAGGTATAAACTTGAGAACTAACAGCCACAGCCTCTCTCCATCAAGTAACATGAAAGAAGCTACCACCATAATTAATATTAAATTTAATAAATTGGTTAAAAATACTTGTAAGAAAGCAATACTCCAAACAACTCCAGATAAAGCTTGATTTCGCAGTTGTTCCTCAATAACTCGCAGGTTAACTTGCAGGTTTCTCGCCCGCAGGAATGCTTCGAGGCGCTCGGACAGAGGCGCCAGAGCATTCACAAATTCAGTCAGGCTGTCAATTAATTGCTGTCCTTGAGATAAAAGAGTGACGCCTACAGTGACGGTGAGACCGCCAAAAACTAAAATGGTGAGCAAGACAACGAAGGCGACAGCTAAACTTCGCGGTAAAAATCTCTGGAGAGTTCGCACCGGATAGTTGAGCAAAAAAGCCACGAGTGCAGCAATGGTGAAAACCGCGACTGCTGTTTCAAAGTAAGCTAAAAGTTGCAGTCCAGCCCAACCAGAAGCAAATAAAAGCAAAAACCGGACTAAGGCTAAATTGCTTAGCATATTCCAAAAATTGGGAGGAGTTCTGTCTTGCTCTTTCACAGGGATTTTTAGGGGTTAATATTATAGCTCAAAAATATTGCAGAGCTCTCTTTTAGAATCGCACCCAATATATATCTGCGGCTATCCCCCTCAAGGCAGAAAACAGATGTCGAACTGAGGCAGGAGTGGGTTCTATTCACCATAAGTTCGATCGTCCCCAATACCGAATCAAACACAAGCGCGATCGAACAAACAGCCTTTCTGAGTCTAAAACCGCCTCGGAAACTCGGTAGTCATGGCAGTATTTGTCGTGGCAGCCCTCCAACTAGGAAACAAACGCTTAAACAAGCTGGCGCCGAAAAACGGCGTTTCAGTGCCAGTGGCGAAAAATTTCAACTCTGCCTCGTGGGAGATAGTATGAACAGGTCAATTTTTGGGATACTAGAAACTAGCACTCAACTTAGCTGAGGAATAAACGTGCTGCTATCAAAAGGCTTTGAAGTAGAAATGTATACCGGCACTCCCGAAGGTGAGGTTGTCGGTCTCTCCGATCGCATAGTCGCCGATCTAGAGGGATTTGTCCGGGAGCCTGATAGCCGCAATGTGGAGTACACGACCGCCCCGCTGTGCAGCTACGATCGCCTGCTGTGCGCCTTAGTCAAGCCACGAGTTCGGCTGCGCGAGTATTTAAAACAATTGGGCGACTATACCTTGCTGCCGGGAAGTACCTTGTCTCTCGGAGGGAGCGATCGATTTTACCGCTCCGATCCCAACAACCCCTACCACACCTACATCGAGCAAACCTACGGCACCAAAGTCGTCACCGCCAGCATTCACATCAACATCGGCATCTCCCAACCAGAAATGCTGATGCGCGCCATCCGCCTCGCCCGCGTCGAAGCACCACTGTACCTTGCCTTGAGCGCCTCTTCCCCCTTCCTCGACGGCGAAGTGACGGGCTATCATTCGACTCGGTGGGGTTTGTTTCCCAAAACTCCCGCCATCGTCCCCCTGTTTGAAAGTCACAGACATTACATCCAGTGGACTGAAGAACAGCTAGAACTCGGTACTATGCAAAACGTCCGCCATTTGTGGTCTGCAGTGCGACCCAATGGCGATCGTCGCCCCTACTGTCTCAACCGCCTCGAACTGAGAATTTGCGACCTCGAAGTCAATCCTCTGGCTTTGTTAGCCATCACTGCCTTACTAGAAGCTCGCATTTGGCAGATGATGGAAGACCCCAGCTTAGACCCCTTAGAACTCAGCACCTTACCGGAGGCCACGCGCAACCAAGACTTAGTTGCCCTCACAGACGCCAACGAAATTGCTGCATCCGAGCAAAGTTTGGATGCCGAACTTACCCACTGGCAAGACGGCAGAACTATTCTGGCACGAGATTGGATTGAGGAAATTTACCGAGAAGTCTGGCCTATAGCCAAAAAACGCGGCTTTAGTTGCTTTCTCTCGCCACTCAAAAAGATTCTCCGGGAAGGCAACACGGCCCAGCAGTGGTTGAAACTGCACGAGGGAGGTTCGGACACCCGCAGTATTATTCTGCAAGGGATTGATGGCATGGCTCACCAAGAATTGGAGCTAGAAGACAACTTGTGCGCCCAGTTAGTTGCCTGAAGTACCCGCCGTTATGATAACGGGGGCTTTCACTAGCCCCCTGGCTATGCGTACTCAGCGAATACAAATAGCCCGAACCTCCCGGTCAATCGATTTTAGATTTGAGATTTTAGATTTTAGATTGACTTGCGCGAGATAAATACGTTCGGCAAGTTTCATCGGATACAGGTTTTTTATTTCACCGGTCCTGAGTCTGCTTTTGGAATGAATCACGTGGCGGGTATCCTGGATGCGGGAATTGTCAAAAGTTGCAGAGCACCTCCCAAAAACCAATCAGAATATTTAATCAATGGATCTCGACAAAGGTTATAAATAAAAGCTATAAGGTATATCTACCTGTGGGTAGTTTTATAAATTTCCCAATAGCTGTATTTTTCGCTTTTAATTAGCTTCATGCCCCAACTTGTCTTGATTCACCCGCAAATCCCCCCGAATACTGGCAATATCGCCCGCACTTGCGCTGCCACAGGCACGGAACTGCATTTAGTCGGCCCGCTGGGGTTTGAAATTAGCGATCGCTACCTGAAACGGGCCGGCTTAGATTACTGGCCCTACGTCAACCTCCAGTGCCACGAAGACTTAGCGGCTTTTTTGGCCTATCGGGAGCAGCGGGGGGGACGCTCGATCGGATTCAGCACTGGCGGGCGATACAATTACGCGCAATTCCAATTTCAGCCCAGCGACTGGCTGATGTTTGGCTCGGAAACTGTAGGCATTCCCCAATACGTCTTGGATGCCTGCGACGCCACAGTTTTCATTCCGATGAGCCAGCCTGGAGTCAGGAGTTTGAACCTCTCCGTCAGTGCCGCTGTAGGTTTATTTGAGGCTAAACGACAGTTGGGGGAGCTGGGATAAATCATTATCAACACATAAATATATAGATATTTAATAGCTGGTGGAGGCTGCCAAGTCTCCATTTTCATATAAGAAATTTGTATCAAAGGGGTGAAAATCTCGATAGCCGACATTAATATATTTTATTCATTCAAAAACAGATTGTTATCAGCAACACCAAATTACTCCCAAGATGATTCAGCAACAAAAACAGAGGATTTTAGCGATTTAGGGCGCGAGCGAGTACCAGCTTGGGTCTGAACACTATATCTAGTAAATATACGGTTGTAGGCTGTCCGGAAATTAGCCTAAAGTCAGATAATAGGTAAGAGTTCAGAGCCTGTGCGGGAACGAAGATTTTATCTATTCGTTCCAGCTATTGCGGTGTAAGGCTTGTGGGGTTAATTGCAGCAGGTTTGACCGAGAATTTTAAAATTTCTGACGGTTTGAGCTTGTCTAAATTAAAAAAGCAAGGTAATCTGGCCTAAGCATGATAGCTGTCAACAATCAGAATATTTTTGCTTGTTGATTTAAACTCAGCTTCATGCGATCCCCTTGAGTGTTTCCAAGGACAGTTAGCGCTTCTCAGTAGGAGGTCGTTTTTTTGAAACGAACATATCCCCAAATTAAGCCTGTTCAGGCTAGTGAAATCGACAGAGAGGGTTCTGCGGAACCATCCAAACAGACAACGCTCAGCACAGGCAGAGTTCGCTCTCTCGCCACGATCGGGCTGGCAATATCGGTAGGTGCTTCTGGCATCCTGCTACCGAGAAATGGAGACAGCGCTCGCGCGTCTGAACTCGCACCGACATCAGAATCCACCGCTGTACAGCCAGTATCGGCCAACGGGCCGGCTACGTCCGCACAAGTTGACGGTTCCAGGGCCCAACAGCCCGGAACACCTTCTGAGTCGGTGACGGTTAAGGTGCAGGAAGGGCAAAGCCTTTGGGAGCTTTCTCGGGATTATCAAGTTGAACCGTTGGTACTAGCAACTGCCAACGAGATCCAACCCGATACCATACTCCAAGTTGGCCAACAGCTCAGAATTCCGACTGCGACGGAAGCCACACCACAACAGAACGCCGGCTATAGCACATCGGCTTCGCTAGATATCGCAGCGACGGTCAATCCAGAACAAGAGTTAAATCTGACTGGCTCCGAGCCATTGGATAGTGCAGCCATGACAGGGCTGCCATCAACCGCAGCGACCCCGCTGGTCACGACGGTACCGGAACAAAGTTCGATCGAGATCCCGAATGCAGACGGGGCGATCGACAGTTTGAAGAAACAGGAAAACCGCACCACAGAATCGGGTCGAACGATGTTCGGGTCGGAGGGGGGAGCAAATTTATCTACATCTGCGGCATTTTTGCCCGAGTCAGCACCGACGCTGACCTCCCCCGAATATGCAACTGGGACAACTATTCCTGACCTCGATGCCACACCTGTAATTCCCAATTCCGGGGGAGGTCAAGCAGCATCGCCCGATCGAGCATTCGAGTCAATTGAACAGTCTTTAGCAACACCCAGTTTGCCCACGGCTGTGCTAGTCCCCCCTGCAGGAAGTACCGCCGCGCCGGCTGAGGTTCTCTACAGCGTGCGTCCGGGAGATACAGTAGATGCGATCGCCAAAGGTCACGGCGTATCGCCCAAAGATCTGATCTCCGTCAACAAGCTCGGCAACCCCAACTTGCTGAATGTCAATCAACGGCTCAAAATACCCCAAGTTGGGTTTAAAAATCCAGGGGTGCAGGCGGCAGCCTCTTATTCTGCCTCCAACTCTACATCTGTCTGGGCGGCGAATTCGGTTCCCGCATCTTTGAACCCCAGTTCGTCTACTTCGGAAATAGTCGGTGCTGGCGTTGCAGCACCGGCGGCCACAGTGCCTCTTGTCTCTCCCCTGGAGAACCTGGAAGGTCTGAACAATATTTCAGCGCCGATGGTTCCCCAAATTAACAGCATTTCGCTGACTCAAGTTTCCCAAACCATTAGCGATCCACGGAAGCTGGATCTTCAAGGGGAACCAACATTTACAGGTGCTGTTGACACCAGTTCCCTGCCCTCGCCAGCCAGTGCAACTGCTACCGCCATCGCTACGGGAGAATACCCGCAGCCGATCGGGTTCGTGCCAAATACTAGCGCCCAGGGTTCAAATGCCGATCCAACTAGCGCTTTACCAGAATCGAATTCGGAGGCTCGGACTACCGCAGAAGCTCTCAACCCTTATTCCGAACGCTTGAGGGCAGAAGTTGTCAGACTGCGAGAGGAATATCGTGCCTCGCGCAATTCGATCGGCGCCAATGCGGTGTCCCTGGCTCCAAATGACGGGCCCTCGGTCAACCAGTCTGAGGATATGCCAAGTGTCAATCCATATCTCTACACCCCCGACTATACTGAGGCGGTGCAGAATGAAATCAGCAGACCGCCATCAAGAGCTTGGTCTGAGCAGGTTCAGAAGCAGCAGCAAGAGCGTTTAGACCCCGCTCGCGCAGCGGAACTGCAACCGATCAACCTGACGCCAAAAAGCACTCAGGATCAGCCGGTCGTGGCAACTGCTCCTTTGGGATCTGAGGCTTACGACCCCCTAAGCAACCCGTCTTTGGGACGCATGGTTTCTCCAGAACTGCCTCCGCTGTCGAGCCCTGACACTTATCTGCCTAACGGCAAACAACAGTCTGCTAGCCGGTTTATTTGGCCGTCTAAGGGCGTTCTGACTTCTGGCTACGGCTGGCGGTGGGGACGGATGCACAGGGGAATTGATATTGCAGGGCCGATCGGCACGCCAATTGTGGCAGCATCAGACGGGGTGGTTACCTATGCTCAGTGGAACGACGGCGGCTACGGGTATCTGGTGGAAATTACCCATCCTGACGGCACTGAGACTATCTATGCCCACAACAGCCGGATTTTGGTGCAAAAGGGTCAGAGAGTCGCTCAAGGGGAACAGATTTCAGAAATGGGGAGTACCGGCTTTAGTACCGGGCCGCACTTGCACTTTGAAATTCATCCCGCCGGACAGGGTGCTATCAACCCAATGGCTTTACTGCCCGACGATGCGTCCAGCGCTTCTCGGTAACGACTGGTCGAAAGTTATGGGTTTTGAATGATTACCAAAACTCATAACTTTTACTAGAAGTCATTAGAAATAGTGTTGTTTCAAAAGCAGACATAGCTAGCCCTACCGTGCTACGATAGTAAATCGTGAAGTAGATTTGGCTCAGTGGCGCAGTGGTTAGCGCAGGGGACTCATAAGCCCAAGGTCGCAGGTTCAAATCCCGCCTGAGCCATTATTTAATCAAAAAAACTGCGCTCTCAAATTTGAGAGCGTATTTTTTTGATCGATCGAGAAGATACTTGTAGTCGTTATGAGTATGATATATTTGTAACAGTTCGTAAAAAAGGAAACAAAATCTATGACCAGTGAATGCCTCCGGGTTGGTCAAGCTGCACCCGACTTCGCAGCAACAGCCGTAGTGGATCAGGAATTCAAGACAGTGAAACTGTCCGACTATAAAGGCAAAAAGTATGTAGTCCTGTTCTTCTACCCCTTGGACTTCACCTTTGTGTGCCCGACTGAGATTACAGCATTTAGCGATCGCTTCGAGGACTTCAAGAAAATCGATACCGAAATCCTCGGCGTATCCGTGGACAGTGAATTCTCTCACCTCGCTTGGATACAAACAGACCGTAAATCTGGCGGTGTTGGCGACCTCAACTATCCCTTAGTTGCTGACCTCAAAAAAACAATTAGTTCGGCCTACAACGTCCTCGACCCAGAAGCAGGCATTGCCCTCAGAGGTCTGTTCATCATCGACAAAGAAGGCATCATCCAACACTCTACTATCAACAATCTTGCCTTCGGCCGCAACGTGGACGAAACTCTCCGTACTCTGCAAGCTATCCAACACGTCCAGTCTCATCCCGATGAAGTTTGTCCCGCCGGCTGGCAGCCCGGTGACAAGACCATGACTCCCGATCCTGTCAAGTCTAAGGTATTCTTTGCTGCGGTTTAAGCAGATTATATTGGTAGGGACACGGCAGTGTCGTGTCCCTACCCGCAGAGGTATTCCTTTAACCTGACATCTTGCAGCAATATCAATAAGAGGATTTTTCGTGGGGTCGGGCGGGTTTATAGAACCTATTTGCAAGCTTTAAGGCTGTTGGCGAACCCGCCCCTACGGCTAATTGAGAATGCTGCAATATCTCAGTTTAACCGGATTTTTAAATTAGCAATTAGCAATTACCCAATTAGGAAATATGCTGACTTCTACTAATTTTAGCGGCTTGTTAAATGAGCGGTTTTTCCAAAATTTATTGCCTGTTCCGGCGAGTAATGTTCTGAAGCTGGGACAGATGACGCCAGATTTTGAATTGCCGGATATTAATAATGGCAAATTAGTGCGGCTGTCGAATTATCGGGGCGATAGACCGGTGGTTCTGGCTTTTACGCGGATTTTTACAGAAAAGCAATATTGCCCTTTCTGTTTTCCTCACATTAAAGCTTTGAATGAAAACTGGGAAAAATTTGCCGATCGCAATATAGAATTATTGATGGTTGCCAGTACCGACGATCGCCAAAGCCAAATTGTGGTTAGAGATTTAGGCTTGAAAATGCCTCTGCTTTCCGATCCGGGCTGTCAAGTTTTTCGGGCTTATCAAGTCGGTCAGGCTTTAGGTGCTCCTTTGCCCGCTCAGTTTGTTTTGGCTGCAGATGGAAAACTCCTCTTCAAACATTTGTTTTCTTTCATAGACCACAATGCTAGTGTGGACACTTTGCTGAAATATGTCGGTAAGGAAACCGCTGCTGTGTCCTAATTTGGAGTTTTTCACCGCTGATGTACGCTGGTTTAGGCTCATCAGCGGGATTTTTTCAGCGGTTGACCAAGAATTTCTTGATAGTACAAGCCCCCGGATTTATCCGTGGAATCAATCCAAAATCTAAAATCTAAAATCCTCAAGCCCCCGCCTTTATCTCGCGCAAGTCAATCTAAAATCTAAAATCTAAAATCTAAAATCGATTGACACTGGCTGCGACAGGTCTTTAGTAATAAATACTTATTGTGCCAATTTCGATGGCGGAATGTTGCCATGTTCGCTCGACATTAATCTAGGCTATAGCTTGAAGGTACTTAGTACAAGTTTAAGCCAATGTCGTCTCCCAAAGATCGATCGAGCAAAATTGAATTGAGCATCTTAGCGTCGCATCCTGAGTTGTTGACAGGTTTAGATGCGTGGCTGCGGCTAGGTTTACTTTCGCCCGCTGAAGTTGAGGAATTGTGCCGACAGTATTTAGTCTGCCCACTCAGAGATCCCGCTGTAGATTTTTCTGAAATTGAGAACCCGCGAGCTCCTATTGCCGATCCAAAAGTACCTGCCTTATCAACACAAAAAGCAGTACCTAGCAGCCGTGAAAGCGTTGCTAGACCCACAGAAACTACTCAAACCCCTAATTTTATCGCTCAAATTTTGCACTCGCTAATGGCAGAAATTAGCGTGATGTGGCTGTTGTTTTTAGGAGTGTTCATGGTAGTTGTCTCCTCTGGAGTCTTAGCTGCCAGTCAGTGGGAAAGATTTCCTGCCGCCGGACAATATGGAGTTTTATTAGCTTATACTTTAACCTTTTGGGCGATTAGCAGTTGGGCAAACAGACAGCAGAATTTGCACTTGACTGCTCAAACTTTGCAAGAAGTGACGCTGTTGCTAGTGCCGATCAATTTTTGGGCAATGGATACTTTTGGATTGTGGCGGTATCCTTGGGATTGGGCGGTAGCAATCGCAGCGGCACTTATTTTGACTTGGATAACTGCCCGGATTATCAAATATCAATATCAAAGCGGTTCAGGAAAAAACATCACTCGATCGATCGCCCTAAATCACTTGGGATTGAGTTATTTGCACTCTTGGTGGGCATTTGCAGGCTTTTCCCTCGCTGCTGTTTATTTGGGTACAGTGGGAACTGCTGCTACTACAGTTTATCAAGTTCAGCAACAACGATTGCAATCTATCCAAGGTGGGGGAAATACTGAAACATTCCCCGCTGGTTTCAGTTTTAGCAGAGATTTTCTGACTTACAAAAAAGCAGCTTTAGTAGCTTATTCGTTAGGAATTTTACTGGGTCGAGCGATATTTGTCAAGGATGTAAATATCGCTGAAATGGGTTTAGCTTTGGCGATTTGTGGCGTGCTTTTAGGATGGCTAGATTGGCAGCACCCCCTCGCCTCTGGGACTATTGAAAACAATATATCCGACCCGCCAAATCCCAGCAACTTTTTTCACTGGCAATTAGCGGGAATGGGTTTGTTGGGTTTGGGATACCTGGTTTGTTTTCGCGACATTCCGCTACAGGCGATCGCCGTTAGCGGATTGGCTGTTTGGTTTTTTTATAACCGTTTAGTGCGGTTTTGGCAAGAGTTTGATTTGCTAATACTGGAGGCGGTGGGACTTCAGAGTATTTGGCTGTTTTGGCGACTGCTTCCTTTAGGGATTAAAACACAAGTTGTGGCATTTTTAACTCAGCTTACCAACTCTCAGGAAACTCCTTGGGGTTTTTGGGGTGTTCTGCTGTTGCCTTATTTAATTTTAATGGTAACTGCGGCGCAGTGGCTCTACCGCAAGCGAAAGTTTCAACTAGCCAGTTTTGGGGAAAAGGTTGCTCTCGGTTTGGGGAGCGTTTTAACTGTTATTAGTTTTGTCAATCCGTTTTGGCGATCGCTCAATTTATTATTCTCTACTTTAATTTTAGGTTGGATCGCTTGGAAATACGTAATTCCCGATAATTCCCGGCGAGTTGCGAGGCCGGATTCTGCGGCTGAACAACCGGGAAATCCGGCAATTTTGGTTCCCATAACTCACATTATGGGTTTAGGCGCGATCGCATCTGCAATTGACTTATTCTTCCCAAACCTGACACCCAATATTTGGTCTGCAATATTATTAATATTCATGGCGAGTGAATGGGTATTTTTTGTGGGAATGAAAGCGGCAAATTTCCGAGAAAACTCTGCATTTTTTCGCTGCCATCCTGCATGGTTTCAAAATTCGTGGTATTTGGGCTTAGTATTAGCAGGGGTCAGCTTTGTCTTGTTGCAAAATTATTTGATTGTGGGTACTGCCACTCATCGCCCTCAGTGGAGTTTGCTCTGGCTGGCGACTCCTTTGGCTTTGACTGCTGTTGCTAAATATACTGAGGTTCCTCACAAACGAGTTGCCAGTACCTTTAGTAAGATCGCCCTAATATTTGCACAATTTCTAATTTTTAGTTTTCCGGGATATCGGTTAATTGGTTTGGGGGTTGCCGCCGGATTAATGTTGGTCAATACTTACTATTTAGTCGAGATACCAGCGGCGGCGATTGGAGTTGGATTTGGCTTGAGTTTCGTAGCTGCGGTGATTTATGAATTAGGTTTTGTTTCGGGTTGGGATTGGGGAATTGCCGGGGCGATCGCACTTTTGTCTCTGTGGTTGCTTCGCAGCATGATTGTTCGTTTTTCCAGCCGTTTACCTGAGCCTTCTCAATTAGCTCAAATTTACGATCGAGCTGTAGATGGGTGGGCAATCTTACTCACCGGCTTACTTTTAACAACTATTACTTTTTATTCCTTTGAACTCTACGCAGCCAGTAGCTTGAGTTTCCCGCCCTCGGCTGAAGTTTTGGCTGCCATTTTGGTGATAATGGCTGCGATAATTTTCCGAAATTTACGCCAACTTTCCCCTTGGGCAATTTATGCTTTGGCTTGGAGTTTGGAGTTGTTGACAGCAGTGGGTTTAAGTTTTGCCGATCGCACTACGATTAATTTGGCAGTTGCTAATATCGCTCTCGGATTGTTTACGCAATTGTTGGGGGATTGGTGGCGGCGCCGTCACCGCGATCCCACACTTTTACCTAGCATTCATGTTATACCTTTGGTTTACGGGGTATTGGGTTTAACTTTCCGATCGCACACTTTGACGAATTGGACTGGTTTAACTGTGTTGGGGGCGTCTTTAATTGCGATCGGCATTGGTAGGCGGGAACCAGAATTCAAACCTTTGGTTTATTTAGGATTAATTGGCGTTTCCGTTGCTGCTTGCGAATCGCTACTATATCAAATTTTTCAAACACCAGGAGGAGCTTTTGGCGACGGCTTAATTGTCCTGGCCACTCTCGGCACAAGTTTAACATATATCTATCGCATTTTATCTCCTTGGCTCAGCAATTATTTACATTTAACTAACGCAGAGTTAAAAATATTTGCTCACCTGCACTGGGTTTTGAGCAGTTGGCTGCTGATTTGGGCTTCTGCGAATGATATTAAGTCCGGTATAAGTTTAGGATTAGTCACTGGTGCTTTATTAGTTCAATATGCTTTCTTGCAAGGGCGAAATAATCTCGATCGCCAATGGGCAGAAATTTGGATTTACTTGGGCTGGCTAGAAGCCTTTGGCATCCGGCTTTATTGGATCAATACGCCTTTAGTTAAGTATATTTCCGGGCCGCTGGGGCCGTGGAAAGTTGCCCTCGCTTCTCTATTTGCCTATTTCATTTACATTTTGCCTTGGGAAAACTGGGGTTGGTCAAAAAAACCTTGGCAGGTAATTGCTTCGCTGATTCCAATAGTGACTATTTTGGAAAGTCCGGCTAAGTTTTATCCGATTAGCTTGCTGATAGCTGCTACCTTCTATTTTTTCCTAGCTTGGGAAAAGGAGGAAGTCCGTTTTACCTATGTGAGTGTGGCGATAATTGACTGGATAATTCTGCGGTGGTTCTGGCAAATAGGATTGACTCAGCCAGAGTTTTATGTTACTCCTTTAGGACTTTCTTTACTTTACATTACTCAGTTCGTGAAGCGTAGCTATCCCGTAGGGAATCGTACTCTCAAATTACCCGCACAAAAACCGCTGCGCCACAATCTGCGAATGCTTGCAACTGCGCTGATTTGCGGGATGCCTCTTTTGACTCAGCAAAGCCACGGTTTAGTTGCGGGGGCTTTTAGTTTGGCGGCTATTGCCGCAGGTTTGGCGCTGCGAGTTCGGGCGTTTTTGTTTGTGGGAACGGCTGTATTTTTAATCAATGTTTTCTATCAGTTGGTGGTTCTGATATTCGATTATCCGCTGATTAAATGGGCGATTGGTTTGGCTTTTGGGATTGTGTTTATCTGGATTGCTGCTACTTTTGAAACGCGGCGCGATCGCATTTCCGCTGTCGTGCAGCATTGGGTTGTACAATTGCAATCGTGGGATTAAATTTTCCCTTAATCAACTTTTGTTGGGTGGTTAGGGTGGGTTTACCAAAACCCTAACCCTATGATTATTTGTTGATGAAGTTTTGAAAAATCGCCTTTTTTTTTTTTGGTAAAAAGCTTGACACTGTTAGCTTGACAATGTATTGTTTAATAATGGGAATAGTGGCAATTTTAAAATTTAAGTTACTACTCCCATTATCTAAAATATACCTTAAAAGCAAACTAAGATCAATAGGTAAAAATTCCTTTTTTTGCGCCGCGATTTGAGATTGTGAAAGCAGCAAAGGCGATGAAACAGAAAAAGGGCAACTAAAAGGAGCGCCAAATAAATAAATTATGACAACTCAGTTTATGAAGCGCCTGTTCACAGTAAAAGAATATCATCAGATGATTGAATCTGGCATCTTGACAAAAGATGATAAAGTTGAATTGATTCGAGGAGAAATCGTTCAAATGGCCGCCGTTGGTAGAAGGCATACATCTCATGTCAAGCGTCTGACAGAGTTATTCTATATCCGTTTATTATCGAGAGTAACCATTGGAGTTCAAGATCCGGTAGAATTGGACGATCGCTCGGAACCTGAACCGGATATTTCTTTACTGCGGCGGCGCGATGATTTTTACGAATCGGGACATCCTCAGTCTGAGGATATTTTACTAATTGTGGAAGTAGCGGATGCAACCGCTGAAACTGACAGAAATATCAAAATTCCTCTTTATGCGGAAGACAATATTGTAGAAGTTTGGCTGGTAGATATTAACGAGCAATGTGTAGTAGTTTATCGCGAACCTTCTCCTTCGGGATATCAAAATATTCAAAGATTTCAGCGGGGTCAGGTTTTATCTATTCTAGCTTTTCCAGACATAGAAATTGCTGTAGATAATGTGTTGGGATAATAGAGTCATAACTCATACCATTTTAGATTTTAGATTTTAGATTTTAGATTTTAGAATTGGGAATCATATCGTTTCCGGTTGTATCGGAATGATTTAACCGCAGAGGGCGCAGAGAACGCAGAGGGAGAGAATACAGAGAGGAATAATGTCCGATGCTACCGAATTTGATATGACTGATTATATAAGGATTTGGAGCTTGCCTAAAGTTGCTTTTTTTCAACTGGTTTCATTTAATTAAAAACCCGGTTTCTCGGAGAAACCGGGTTTTTAATTAACAGTATTTATCCGTTGGTAGAGTGCATTAATGGCTTAATGCGAATTCGGGCAATTTCGGCTCAGATGGGCCATCGGGCACTATCTTAACCTGACCGTTTTCATCCACATCAACGATCGCCTTTTGGCCGTCTTTTAGCTTCCCAGACAGCATTTCCTCAGCCAGTACATCTTCCAACAACCGCATGATTGCGCGGCGCAAAGGTCGAGCACCGTAGCTGGGATTGTAGCCTTCTGTAACTAACAAGTCCTTGAACCGGTCTGTCACCGACAAAGTAATACCCTGTTCGGTTAAGCGGCTGAAGACTTGCTGCAACATAATGTCCGCAATCTGCTTCACTTCTTCCCTGTTCAACTGGCGGAAGACGATAATCTCATCCAAGCGGTTGATAAATTCGGGACGGAAAAACTGTTTCAGTTCTTCGTTTACCAAGCTGCGAACGCGGTTGTACTGAACGTCTGCTGCACTGTCAGCAAACTCGAAACCGAGGCCGCCGCCGCCTTTTTCAATTACTCGCGAACCGATGTTTGATGTCATGATCAGCAGTGTATTCTTAAAGTCTACTGTCCGACCTTTAGCATCAGTTAAGCGGCCGTCTTCTAAGATTTGCAGCATCATGTTGAAGACATCTGGGTGAGCTTTTTCGATTTCGTCGAACAAGATGACTGTGTAAGGACGGCGCCGGACTGCTTCTGTTAGTTGGCCACCTTCGTCGTAGCCAACGTAACCCGGAGGCGAACCGATGAGTTTGGAAACCGTGTGGCGTTCCATGAATTCGGACATATCTAACCGAATCATGGCTTCTTCGGAACCGAAGAAATATGTTGCTAGGGCTTTTGTAAGTTCGGTTTTGCCGACGCCTGTGGGCCCGGAAAAGATGAAACTGGCGATCGGGCGATTCGGATTTTTCAAGCCTACCCGCGCGCGACGGATAGCCCTAGAAACTGCGCTGACAGCTTCTTCTTGACCGATCAAGCGCTGGTGCAGCGTGTCTTCCATGTGCAGCAGCAATTCCGATTCGGATTCTGTCAGCTTGCTGACTGGTACTCCCGTCCAATTAGCCACGATGTGGGCGATGTCTTCTTCGGTGACAATGGGAGAAGTTTTGAGTTGGCTTTTGTTGATCGTAGCTTCGGCGATTTCGGCTTCTATTTCTAATTCGCGATCGCGCAATTTTCCAGCTTTGTCGAAGTCTTGCTCGCGCACTGCTGCATCTTTTTCTTTTGTTACTGCGGGCAGTTGCTTTTTGAGCTCTTTAACTTCGGGCGGGGTTTGCGAATTCATCACGCGGACGCGGGAACCTGCTTCGTCAATTAAGTCGATCGCCTTGTCTGGCAAAAACCGATCGTTAATGTACCTGTCTGACAGTGTGGCCGCTGCTTCTAAAGCTGCGTCGGAAATTGTCAGTCTGTGATGCTGTTCATAAGCCGATCGCAACCCGTACAATATTTCTATTGTTTCAGCCACGCTCGGTTCACCGACTTTTATCGGTTGGAAGCGCCGTTCTAAGGCAGCGTCGCGCTCGATGTGTTTGCGATATTCGTCCAAGGTAGTGGCGCCGACACACTGCAATTCGCCTCTAGCAAGGGCGGGTTTGAGCATATTGGAGGCGTCCATGCTACCTTGAATTGCGCCTGCACCGACTAAGGTGTGAATTTCATCGATTACCAGAATGATGTTGCCGGCCGCGCGAATTTCGGCCATGATTTTCGTCAGCCGTTCTTCAAATTCGCCTCGGAACTTTGTACCAGCAATCAGCGAACCCATATCGAGGCTGATTACTTGTTTGTCTTCTAAAATTTCCGGGACGTTTCTGTTAACAATTCGCTGGGCTAGGCCTTCGGCGAGGGCTGTTTTGCCGACTCCCGGTTCGCCTACTAACACTGGATTGTTCTTCGTGCGGCGGCCGAGCACTTGGATCACGCGCTCGATTTCATTTTCGCGGCCCACTACGGGGTCGAGTTTGCCGGCTGCGGCTAACTTGGTCAGGTTTGTGCCGAATTCTTCTAAAGTCGGGATTTTGCGATCGCCGCTATCTCCCCTGCCTCCGGGTACCGCCGCGACTTCTCCCACGGCACGAATTACCTGCGTGCGGACTCTCTGGCGATCGATCCCCAAGTTTTGCAGCACCTTCGCCGCCACCCCTTCATCGTCCTGAATCAGCCCCAGCAGGATGTGCTCGGTGCCGATGTAATTGTGGCCTAACTGCCGCGCTTCGTTCAGGGCCGTCTCAAAAATGCGCTTAACGCGGGGCGTAAAAGGAATTTCTGGCGGGAGGAACCCAGAACCTCTGCCGATGATATTTTCGATTTCATTGCGCGCCTCTTTCAAGTTGAGGCCCATATCCAGTAATACTTTTGCAGCGATGCCAGTGCCTTCGCCGACGAGTCCCAGAAGAATTTGCTCGGTGCCTACAAAATTGTGACCGAGGCGTCGCGCTTCCTCTTGGGCTAGCATGATTGCTTTAATGGCTTGTTCTGTAAAGCGTTCAAACATATTTTTTCTATCCTACTGTCTTGGCGAGGGCTGTATCGCTGCTGGTGAGGAGCGATTTGGAACACTACACAAATTATAGATGTAAATTTTTGTGTATTTCCTTCTATAACAATGTATCTTGCTAAAGGGGTAGGGACAGTGGGGAGACCCGAATACTATAGGTGTGGTTGCCGTCTCGCAGTACGATCGACAAATGGCAGTGTAAATTAACTACCAGCCGGGAAGTCCCTCGGTATATTCAAAGGGGACGCATCTGAGCGCTGCGCCCCGTACCCCGAATAAATTACTCCTTGGGATGAAAGGCTCGTCGGGTGTAGGTACCGAAACCGACAATTATTCTTTTATACCCCAAGATGATCGGGAAATACTCTGATACTAAATTAGCAAGTGGGGGTGGAACTACCTCACTATAAAAAGCATGAGAAAAAAAAGGAAAAAGAAGCCTGCGGTCTAACTGTACTCAGTTGACCGTCAGGTTTGTTCACATTTGGCTACTATGAATCAATCTTCGGGAGCATCTTGATTTTTTGATGTACCTTCCAAGTATTGAAATAGTAATTTTTGGTATGGCATTTTGGACACACATAAACTATACTATCCAAAGGTCGAAAAAAGGAAGCTTAAAAATGCAGCTAACTTATAAATACCGCCTCAAACCCACAAAAGCCCAACTAACAACAATTGTGGCTCATCTAGAGCTTTGTCGTCGGCAGTACAACTACCGACTCAGCGAAAGATTTAGATGGTGGGAAGCCACGAGAACGCCCGTCAACGCCTGCCCTTTGATTGTTTCGATAGTCCCTGTGGAGGAGATTTATCGAAATATTCCTTTGACGAGAGTGCAGACTAGGGATGGTAGGAAGAAGGATGAATTAGGCAATCCTTTAACCAGGAAAGGCGACGTTTTCTCGAACCTTGAAGGCGGATATGTACAGTGGCAGACGATACAACTTGCCGACCTGAAAAACACTAAGAAGCTGTTTCCTGATTATAAAGTGTTAGATTCTCAGGTCTTACAAGATGTCGTTAACAGAGTTGAAACTTCCTTTTCAAACTTTACCACGCCCGACAAGAATGGTAATCGTAGAGGTAAGCCCAAATTCAAGGGGCTTCATTACTACAAATCCTTCACATACCCTCAACTAGATAATTTACATATCGTTAAGGACGAGCAAAACAGGATTTGTATTGACCTAGCAAAGATAGGTCAAGTGCCGATGGTATTCCATCGTCCAATACCAACAGGGTTCAAAGTTAAGACGGGCAGTGTTATCAGAGAAGCAGATGGGTGGTATATTTCCTTGACGCTAGAAGATAAGACGGTTCCCGTAACGGTTACAGAAATTCAACCGACGGTCGAAAATACTGTTGGTATAGATATGGGGATAACCCATTACGTCTATCTTTCCAATGGCAGAAGAGTTGAGAATCCTAGATTCTTGAGGAAGTCGGCCCAGAAGTTAGCAAGGCTTCAAGCGAAGTTAGCTGGTAGAGTAAAGGGTTCTAAACCTTGGAAGATTATCAAGGGCAAGATTTCCAGACTCCATCAGTTTGTAGCTAGAACTAGATTAGATTTTCAGTTCAAAACAGCACATGAGCTATTCAGTAAATGCGATGTTTTAGTTGTTGAAGACTTGAGCGTCAAAAATCTAACTAGACGTGCCAAGCCCAAGACCGATATTGAGGATGGTAATTTGGTTTACTTGCCGAACGGTCAGTCAGCTAAGAGCGGTTTGAATAAATCAATGCTTGATGCTGCTCACGGGCAATTTGCTAGCGTCCTAAAATATGTCGCCTGGAAGCTAGGTAAAAGCGTTTTGTTTGTTGACCCGAAAGGAACTTCTCAACATTGCTGGAAATGTATCAATAAAGTCCCGAAAGAATTATCGGAACGCTGGCATTCCTGTCAGTGCGGAGAATCTTTGGATCGAGATGAAAATTCAGCTAAACTTATTAGAAAGATTGGTCTGAGTTACAAAAGTGGCGGGGGAACTCCGTCACTCAAAAAAGCCTTTGCAAAAAAGGAAAAAGAAGCCTGCGGTCTAACTGTACCCAGTTGACCGTCAGGTTAGTTCACAGCCATCGTGAAAGCAACTGTTCAATTACTTCCACAAAGCCGATCGCAATTTGGATCAATGGCCAACCCACCAAACAAATTAACACCGCCCAGCGAGTTTTAATATCCAAACCTTGGCGAACCGCCACAATTACAGCTAGCAAACTCCACACAGCTAATATCCGCTCAATTCCTTCTCCCAGCAAAGGAATCAACGTTAAGAAATTCAGCACTTGGGGGGCGTAGGCAAAGCCGATCGGAACCAGCAACTCCCCATAAGTTACGTGTCCCGGCTTCAGCCACTCCCCAATTTTAAAGATACTGAAAGTCCAAAAATAATAACCCCCCGCGACTGCCAAACCCTCTATCAAAAGTCCTAGAAATAATACTGATAGCTCAGTCCGGTTGATTAACAAGATGACAGCACTGCCCAACACGCGGGACAGCGCAGCTAAAATTACAATTGTTAAAGCTATTCGCTTAGTTCTGCGAGTGTAGGGAGTTTTTTCGTAAAAATTGCCGTTCAAAGAAAGTGCGTTCCAAAGCGTTGCGCCCAAACCTGCAATTGAATCTTCTCCTTTCACGTTGAACTCCTGCTCCTCAAGATAGTTGACAACTTTTACAAAATAAGCTCTAATACAGCAGAATCACCGAAGTATTTCTAGGTAATTAAGTAATTAATTGGCATTCTACCAGATTTTATTAAATGCTAAGATTGATTTTACGGATACTTGCATGGCTGCGCGGGGGAAGTTTAAATTTGTTGCTCATCGCAGGTGTAATCCTGATAATTTGGGGCATTCTTTCGCCGGTGGGAACTGTTATATGGTGGCTGAATCAAAGTGCTGAAACTTTTGGTATCAAGAAAAATCCGCCGGAGATACTGCCCTCAAACAAGGGCAATCTAGAAGCGCGTAAGTCTTCGCCACTCAATTGTTATATCATCTTTTTAACGGGAGTTGGCGATTTTTCGGGGGACGAATTAACCCCTGGTGAAGAGTTGTTTCTCAAGCGTTTAGTTAAAAGTCATCCGCAGTGCGTAGCAGTGGGCGATGTTTTTCCTTATTCAGCTTCTAACAAAAGTTTAGGAGGAGAGCGCTGGCTAGCTCCTTTTTGGCGGTTTGCAGAACAGGCAAAAAAAGGGCCGATTGCGGGGAATATATTCATTAAAATTCGCAATCTATGGAGGTTTGCAATTTCTCTAGATTATCGCTACGGCTTTGCATACAATCAGGGAATAGCTAATGCAATTATCGAGCGGATGAATGCTCAATCTCCCATTTCAGTTAATTCTCAAAAACCTGTGAAAGTTATTTTAATTGGCACTAGCGGCGGAGCACAAGTTGCTTTGGGTGCTACTCGCTATCTTAAAGAATGGCTGAAGGCAGAAATTACGGTTGTTTCGGTTGGGGGCGTGTTTTCGGGAGAAAATGGTTTTGCAGAAGCCGATCGCATTTTCCACTTTCGCGGCACTCGCGATTCAGTTGAGGATATTGGCGGCATAGTTTTTCCCAGTCGCTGGTACTGGTACGCGACTTCTCCTTTCAACCAAGCTCGTTTGCAAGGCCGCTATGCAGCAGCTTTGAGCGGCCCTCACAAGCACGACGGCGATGAGGGATATTTTGGGGAAAATCTGGCGGCGGACGGCAAAAAGTATGTAGATATAACCCTGGACAAGATTAATCAATTGCCTGTTTGGTCTGAGGGCGCGTCTGATTGATAAATTCTTGCGTATTCGATAGTCATTAGTTATTAATTGTGTCATTGTTGGTTGTGCGTTGCTTGAAGCTTGGCCTTGTTGCCTTCCAGTCTCTACATCCAATGCCCAATGCCCAATGCCCAATTCCTAATTCCTAATTCCCCATTCCCTATTATCAATGTCTAGACCAACATTATATATTGCCATCACGAATCACGGATTCGGTCACGCTGTCCGAGTTGCGTCCGTAGCTGCAAAAATTCAAGAATTAAATCCAGATATTTTACTAATTATCACAACAACAGCACCTCGCTGGCTGCTAGAATCTTACATTGGTGGCGACTTTATCCACCGTCCCCGCGCTTTTGATGTGGGTGTGGTGCAAGCTGACAGTTTGAATATGGATAAAGACGCGACGCTGGAAAAATTGCGGGAAATTCGGAAAAAGCAAAATTCCCTAATTGCCAGCGAAGTTACTTTTATCAAGCAAAATCGGGTGGGCTTGGTGCTGGCAGATATTCCTCCTTTGGCAACGCGAATGGCGGCAGCGGCTGGGGTTCCTTGCTGGATGATGAGCAATTTTGGGTGGGATTTTATCTATCGCGATTGGGGCGGGGAATTTGTAGAAATGGCAGATTGGATTGGTGAGTGTTTCGGAATGTGCGATCGGCTTTTTCGTCTTCCTTTGCACGAACCGATGGCAGCTTTCCCAAATATTCAAGATGTGGGCTTGACTGGCGGCAATCCTCGCTACAGTAACGATAAAGTTCGGGAAGCATTCGGCATCGAAACACCGCTGGAAAAAACTGTATTGCTGACGTTCGGCGGATTGGGTTTAGAGGAAATTCCTTATCAAAATTTACAGCAATTTAGCGACTGGCAATTTATTACTTTTGATGCGGGAGCACCCGATTTGCCAAATTTGATTTATGTCAAAAATGAAGAGTTTACACAATCTTTCCCGATTTTACCGCGTCCGGTTGATATTATGCCTGTCTGCGGGCGCTTAGTTTCTAAACCCGGATACAGCACTTTTGCGGAAGCTTTGCGCTTGGAAATACCTGTTGTTTCTATCATGAGAGAAGGTTTTGCAGAAGCTGCGGTGTTGCTGGAATGGCTTCAAAATTATGCGGAACATCAAATTGTGACGGCGGCGGAGTTTTTTGAGGGGGATTGGGAGTTTTTGCGACAACCGCTGCATCCGCCGCGTTTGTCGGATAAATTGGATAAAAATGGTACGGAGGCGATCGCCCAAGCTGTTGTAGACTATTTTTCATAAGTCCGATTAGAAATCGATCTTACACAAACAAAGTCTACCTCCGCCAACAGAAGAGTTTGGCATCAGTCTCATCCAAAATCTAAAATCTAAAATCTAAAATCTAAAATCGAATGAATCACTATCAACAGATACTCAAGATTCAAACTACCGGGAAATCTCTGTCCAAAATCACTCCTAAGATAGAAGATGCGGTGGCGAATTCAGGTATTAAAACGGGACTTTGCAGCTTATTTTTGCGCCATACTTCTGCTAGTTTGGTGATTCAAGAAAATGCTGACCCGGATGTACTTAAGGATTTGGCTAACTTTTTGGCTAAACTGGTACCGGAGGACGATCGCTACATTCACGATGCCGAAGGCCCAGACGATATGCCGGCGCACATTCGCACTGCGCTGACTCATACTTCTGAACAAATCCCGATCGATCGCGGCAGGTTGCTGTTAGGAACTTGGCAGGGAATTTACCTGTGGGAACACCGCCAGCGGGGTCACATTCGCGAATTAGTTGTTCACGTCAGCGGCACTTGATCGGAATTTGTACCTCGCTGATTTTAGTTGCTTCCGGCGTCATCGGGGAATTGTAAAAAAAACGGCGCGGCGGCCCGACTATTTCGTATTCAGGATGTTCTTGAAGCCAATCTTTGAGTTTCTGGAGGTTATTTTCGTAGCTTTCCCAAGTGTAGGCCCCGCCCACGCCAATGCTGACAACCGTCATCGGCGAAGTATCCGTGATTTCTACAGCGGAGTTAACGCTGCTGGGGGCGATATTTGGTGTGGGATAGAGGAACGAAACTTCAGCTTGGGGAACAGCATCGATTGCCTCGGAAGTTTCCGTATAGCGCGCTTCTACTGGCGTTGTCATCGCAATTTGGTTGTTGCTGATGTGTTGAAATAAGGGATTGAAGGCGATGCCAGTTGCTTGTCGCAAATCGCCCGCGTGGGTGTAGGTGACAGCGCGGTACTGAGGATATTGCTTCACTTCTATCACCCCAATCTGTGCGGGTTCAGGGAATCCAGTAGGTAATACCATTTGAGATTTAAAAGTTGAGATTTTACATTGAAGAATGGGGAAAGACTGACTCCGCAAGGGTTTGGAACTTGCTTGCAGTTGCATGGTTTTTGGCAACTGATATAAATAGGCTGAGATTGTTTGCAGACAATCGTTCAGGTGGCACAATTAGTTTAGCAGTTATTTAAGGCGCTGCTAACTATCGATCGCCTAGAATTAGTTGAGAGATTATTAATTAACCTCGTAATAATACGGACGGCACTGACTAAGCAGAGAAACATTAATCTAGTTGTGCTTGAAAAATTAGCGTTTTTCAGGTGTTTGCTATTTGTGTCGGAAAATATTCGGCTGTTGGGCCCATCGATCTGTGCGTTCTCAGTTATTGGGACGCTTATCGCGTTCAGTAACGCCTATCAATTATACCGCTTTCAGGGAATGACGTATGAAAAAGATTCTAGTGATTGAGGACGAGCAAGTAATTCGGGAGAATATTCTCAAACTCCTCAAAGCTGAAGGTTTCGACGTGACGGGTGCAGAAAATGGATCGCAAGGTTTATATGCGGCGGTGTCAAATCTTCCAGACGTGATTATTTGCGACGTGATGATGCCAGAACTTGACGGGTATGGGGTGCTGATGGCCTTGCGATCTAATCCTGTTACTGCTACAGTACCTTTTGTTTTTCTCACCGGTAAAGCCGATCGCTCTGAAATGCGGCAAGGTATGGAATTGGGGGCAGATGATTACCTGACTAAACCTTTTAGTAAAGCTGAACTTGTGGGCGCGATATCGAGCCGCTTGAAAAAACAAGAAGCTGTTGCTGAACAGTACAATACTTTGCGATCGCAAAGCAGCGAATTTATCCAAAAGACTGCCGACAAACTAGAGCAGATCAAAACTCGTTTGTGCAACGCACTGGAACGAGAAGAATTCCAAGTTTACTATCAGCCGCAGGTCAATGTCCAGACTGGTAAAATTATGAGCGCAGAAGCTTTAGTGCGCTGGGTACATCCAGAAAAAGGGCTGATTTCGCCCGCAGAATTTATTCCCCATGCCGAAGAAACTGGCTTCATTGTAGAGTTAGGTGAGTGGGTTTTGCAGACAGCTTGCAAGCAAATGCAAGTTTGGCAAAATGCTGGTTTTTCGGGGCTGCGGGTAGCGGTGAATCTGTCGCCACGCCAATTTCACCAACCGGATCTCAGCAGCAGAGTTGCCCAAATTTTAGCAGAAACTGGTTTGGAAGCGAGCAGTTTGGAATTAGAGCTGACAGAAAGTTTGATGGTAGAGGATGCCGAAAGTGCGATCGCGACTTTGCAACATTTGAAAAATTTGGGAGTTTGTATATCTCTTGACGATTTCGGCACTGGGTATTCTTCTTTAAGCTATCTGACGCAATACCCCTTCGATACTTTAAAAATAGACCGATGTTTTATCAGCAATATTACCGATGGTTGCACAAATGCAGCGATTGTGAAAGCTATTATTGAAATGGCGCACAGTCTCTGTCTTGAGGTAATTGCCGAAGGAGTTGAAACAGAAGCAGAAAAAGATTTTCTCTGGCGCTATAAGTGCGATATAATGCAAGGATATTTGTTTAGTCCTCCTTTGGCTGCAGCGGATTTTGAATACTTGTTAATGACCGGAAAATAAAATATCTATAAAGTCAATATAGAGCAGATAATTAAGTGCCATAGTTGGGGTAAAATATGTTTTTATAATCTACCAGTAACGTTGAGTAAATCAAGTCAAGCAATACAATAAGGATGTTTACATAGCTGTTAAACTAGCTCGATAGTATTTTTAGCTATTTTGTCCAAATTGCTTGTCATTGTCAACCTCGGAGAACTGGGCGTGCTGATGCAGTTTGGTAAAGTGCAATAACAGTTAGTAGGAGAAGAAAATCACGTAATAACCCCCACAGTTTATACTGTAAAAAAGTTGAGCGTCAGGGTGGAAAAACAGGAAAGTTCCGCTGAAGCTTCCTCAAAATATTTGCAAGATTTTTTCACATATGTAGCGCTCAACAGGCACATTCTATTAGAAGAAGTCCCAGCTATTTTTAAACAAATAGATGACGAAGAATAAGTCATTGCTCGCATTATATATCCGGCGGTTGAAGAAGTATTAAAAGGAGTCATGGCCAAATACACGGCTGAAGAAATTATTACTAAGGGGGAGAACTTAAAGCCGGAGTTGATATTTTTTTTGACCTACGGAAGGAAGAACCGCTCCTCCGATTTATATCCACAAGACAGCATTACCAGGCACAAGCCTGGTAACGATGTGGCAACAGTGTTTTGTAGGAGATCCTCGATAGTATTTTGAGTAAGATGCAGCCACGGATTTAAGCTGAATAAGCAGGGAAAGTCATCGCGTGTTTGGCCTTGACGTAAACTTGCTGATCTTGCTTGAGCTGTAGATAATCGAAGCGATCGCGACTTACGTAAGCTGTTACTACCTGACCCGATTCTAACAATAACTGGGTTTGAATTTCGCGTCCTACATGAATGATGCGGCTGACTTTTGCTAATGCAAAACCAGACTCCGGCTTAGTTTGAATTTCCACGTCATGGGGGCGCCAAAATACTAATTCACAATGAGCCGCTCCACTATTTTGAGGCGTTGTACCGTTGCTCGCGAACAAACCCGCAGCATTGGGCAACACATTGACAGGCCCAATAAAAGTCATCACAAAAGCTGTTGCCGGTTTGTCGTAAATTTCAGCAGGAGTGCCAACTTGTTCGACTCTACCTTGGTTCATCACCACAATTTCATCGGCTACTTCCATAGCTTCTTCTTGGTCATGAGTCACAAAAACTGTGGTGATGTTAACTTCTTTGTGAAGGTTGTGCAGCCACGATCGCAATTCTTTGCGAACTTTAGCATCTAATGCTCCAAAAGGTTCGTCTAGCAGCAGCACTTTCGGTTGAACTGCTAGAGATCTGGCTAAAGCCACCCGCTGCCGCTGGCCGCCGGAAAGTTGCGAAGGATAGCGATCGCCCAAACCTTTCAACTGAACTAAATCCAAAAGTTCATCAACCCGCCTGCGAATAGAGTCTTTAGGAACTTTGCGAATTTCCATCGCAAAAGCAATATTTTTCCGAATAGTCATGTGTTTGAACAAAGCATAGTGCTGAAACACAAAACCAATATTCCGTTCCTGCACCGACTGGTGGGTAGCATCCTCGCCGATCAGGTAAATATGACCCGTGTCCGGCGGTTCTAGTCCAGCAATCATCCTCAGCAGAGTCGATTTCCCCGAACCGGAAGGCCCTAAAAGCGCGACTAGAGAGCCGTTTTTTATTTTCAAACTCACGTTGTCAATCGCGTGGAAGGAGCCGAAGTGTTTCGATACGTTCTCAATTGTAATGCTCATGACTTTGTGTACCTATTTTAGGAGTTGATGGTATTAACTCCATATATCTGACCGATTTACAGTAGTATATCCTGAAATTAATATTTTGCAAGGTCTGTAACTTTTTGTATTGTATTTCGAGCCCTCCTGATGGGGACGGCGCTTGGAAGTTGACGCTGGCGGGCCGTCTGAGTTAACCCGCGAGGGTTTTCAGATGTGGCTGTAGCCGTAAATGCGATCGTCCCAGAATAAGCCATGCTGAAATTACGTAGAAACCGGGTTTGATGGACGAAAATACTGCATCAAAACCTTTAAAACCTTTAATTCCCGTAAAAAACCCGGTTTCTTTGCTGTCGATATATCTATATTTTACCGCTGCCGACAATTCCCCGACTCCCGGCGATATTAAAGATTTCATGTACAAATTGCTCAATCTGAGGTGCGATCGCACACAATTTAGATCACAATAGTTAATTCAGAAGCCCGCCAGCTTCACCTTTGAGAAACGGACAGAATAGTAAATTCTAACCAGAACACCACTATGGGAAAACCAACAGGCTTTATCGAATTCTTGCGCGAATTGCCCTCCGAACTCTCACCAGTCGAGAGAGTCCACAACTGGGACGAATTTCACCTGCCGATGGAAGAGGACAAACTCCGCACCCAAGGCGCGCGCTGCATGGATTGCGGCATTCCGTTTTGCCACACGGGGACAATTATCAGCGGCATGGCAAGCGGCTGCCCGATTAACAACCTCATCCCGGAATGGAACGACCTAGTATATCGCGGACTGTGGAAAGAAGCCCTTGACAGACTCCACAAAACCAACAACTTCCCTGAATTCACCGGCCGCGTCTGTCCCGCCCCCTGCGAAGGCGCTTGCGTGCTCGGCATCAACAATCCGCCGGTGACGATTAAAAACATCGAAGCCTCGATTATCGATAAAGGCTGGGATGAAGGCTGGATTGCCGCCGAACCACCCGCCAAACGCACCGGCAAAAAAATCGCCGTCATCGGTTCCGGGCCCGCCGGTTTGTCCGCCGCCGCGCAACTAAATAAAGCCGGTCATTGGGTAACAGTATACGAAAGAGCCGATCGACCAGGCGGCCTGCTAATGTATGGCATCCCCAACATGAAGCTAGACAAAGAACAAGTCGTGATGCGCCGCCTCAAAGTCCTCGAAGACGAAGGCGTGACATTCGTCTGCAACACCGAAGTCGGCAAAGACTTACCAGCAGAACAACTGCTAAAAGAATACGACTCCGTTGTGCTCTGTACCGGCGCGACAAAACCCCGCGACTTGGGCATCCCCGGCCGGGAATTAAAAGGCATCCACTTCGCAATGGACTTCCTGACTGCGAACACCAAAGCAGTTCTCGACAAGAGCACCAACGGCAACTTCATCTCCGCCGAAGGCAAAGATATCGTGATCATCGGCGGTGGCGACACCGGCACCGACTGCGTGGGCACCTCCATCCGCCACGGCTGCAAAAGCCTCGTACAGCTAGAAATCCTGCCCAAACCGCCCTCGGAACGCGCGGCCAACAATCCCTGGCCTGAATGGCCAAAAGTCTACCGTCTCGACTACGGCCAAGAAGAAGCCGCAGCCAAATTCGGCGATGACCCCCGCGGCTATCTCACCACGGCGACAAAGTTCGAGGGCGACGAAAACGGCAATGTCAAAGCTGTGCACACCGTTGAGGTGGAGTGGGCGAAAAACGAGAAAGGGCAGTTTATTCCGAACCACATCCCCGGCACCGAAAAAGTGTTGCCGGCACAGCTTGTTTTGTTAGCGATGGGCTTCCTCGGCCCGGAACAGCCCTTGCTGGATGACTTGGGATTGGAACGTGACGCCCGCAGCAACGTGAAAGCCGAGCACGAAAAATATACAACCAGCATTCCGGGAGTTTTCGCGGCTGGTGATTGTCGCCGGGGACAAAGTTTGGTGGTTTGGGCGATTAACGAAGGGCGGGGCGTGGCCCGGGAGTGCGACCTTTATCTGATGGGGAGCACTGATTTGCCTTAGTTGGTAGGTGTGGGTCGATCGAGATTGTTTAATTTCCCATAATTTACAGCTTATTCCATGTAGATGTAGATCGCGATCGACCGGGTTTCGAGCAACAGAATCAGTAATGATGCCAGAACTGTAAAGAAACCCCGTGAGAGCGCGGTGTACTTCATAAACCTGGAATACGCTGTATTAAGCCCGTAGGGGCGGATTCGCCAAGATTTTGATTTAAAAACCCAAAATGTTGTAAACCCGCCCTTTGTACCTTGAAATAGGTAGATTGCGATTTACCGTGTTCGTGGGGGCGGGTTTACGAAATTATGGATTTTAGGCAAATATTGTTGGTGAATCCCGCCCCTTGTATCTTAGGAATGAAAAATAAATAAGTTGATGAGTTATCGGTTATAAGGAAAAAATTTTAAGATTACAATCTTTACTCCTACAGAGATCAACTTACAACTGATTTTTCTCTTTAACTATTCTAATTTACTTTTAAATCGATGTCTGATTCTAATTCACTTGAGTCAGAAATGAAAAACGGTTCTTCCTTACTTGGTATGCTAAATCAATAGCTAAATCAGTCAAATAAATTGAGGTTAAAAATATGTGTCCCAATCTTGCAGAAAGGCATAAATTACAAGAAAAATTCCGACAAATATTTGAGTACAAAAAACCAATTGGTTGAGGGCATTGTTGAGAATTGGTATCTGCCAGAAAAGAACTCAACAATATTTTCCCGATACTGTTAAGACTATTACTAATTGGTTTGACGAGATAATTGCTTACTTTGATAATAGGACAAGAAGTGGTATTGTTTAAGGTATTAACAACAAGCTTAAGTTAATAAAACGTTCTGCCTATGGCTTGAGGATTTTTGAAACCTACAAAAATAGAGGTTTGCTTAGTTGGCATTTTAACTGTTAGTTTGGCATACCAAGTAAAGAAGAACCGGATTTGTTTATAATGAAATAGCCGCGCTTTTTGTTGCGTAAATAAAGCGTTTTACCAGGTTTAATAGCAGGTGTTTTCTTATTGTGTATTCAAAAAATCACCTAATTAATTTTATAACTTGTCGCTAAATTTAATTTTAATCTATTAAAATATCAAAAAAAGCTGGGATATTAAAATAAAAAAAAAATTACTTGCTAATCGCTAATCGCCCCAAAGCAATTAGCAATTAGCAATTTTACTCAAATTATCACATTTTGCTGATAATTCTTTGCAGGATTTCTACGCCTGATACCGCTTGCCAGCCAAACAGCCCCAAGAGCACAATATTCAGAAAGATGTGAGTGTTTCTGGCCAAATCATTGCCTTTTTGCATCAAAGGAGTCAGCGATGCTGCGATCGCAATTATTGCCGTCATTCCCAACCCTGCTAGCAAGTGCGGGCCGACAAATAGTTTGCCGTTGTTGATGTAGGTGACGGCCATTCCGCCCACTGCCCCCGTTACCATCAAGGCTAGCAGCAAAGAACCCATTTGGTGGTGTTTGATGTTGAATTTGCCCTTAATTAACTCTTTTTTGACTTCACCTTCGGCACTTCTGGTACGGCGGATTTGCAAGCCGAGATACAAAGCATAAAATGAGATGGCCAGCAGTACCCACATTAAAACTGGGTGGAAGAATTGGCTCCAAACTTTCACTGACTGAGGAATTTCGAGATTCATGGTGTTCTGAGGATTAGCAAACATACTTCATAAAACTTAGCATACCAGTCAGGCCGTCTCGTGCGACGGTAAAAATATACGGTATGAGAGACTATTATGGCTGCCACTAAACAAGACGCTGTATTGATTCAAGCCGCCAAGACTGGCAACATTATTCACGTCCAAGCTTTACTCGCTAAGGGTGTTAACGCTAACGCCAAAGACTCTGAGGGGACGACGGCTTTGATGTTTGCTGCCCAAAAGGGCTATACAGAAATCGTGCGTAGTTTACTAAACAATGACGCTAATGTCAACCAGGTGAGCAGGCGTTTTGGGCTAACGGCTTTGATGCTGGCGGCGGCTCACAAACAGGCTGACTCTGTGCGACTGTTGCTGGCGGCGGGTGCTGATGTTAATGCTAAAAATGATGATGGAAGTACGGCTTTGATGGCGGCTTCTCTCAAAGGAGATATCAATGTTGTGCGGATGTTACTTGATGCTAATGCTGATGTAAATGTCCGAGATAAAGATGGAGATTCTGCTCTGAAAATAGCTGCTTTATCGGGTCACGAAGCTGTTGTCAAAGCTTTGGTGGATGCGGGTGCGGTTGCTGAGAATTCTATGCTGTTTTTAGCTGTCCGTCAAGGTAGCGCTGAAATTGTGCGAATTTTGCTCAAGTGTGGGGCGGATGCTAATGTTAAAAATCTAGAGAGCAAAACTGCTTTGATGCTGGCTGCGACGGCGGGAAATTTGGCTGTTGTCGAGGCGCTGTTGGCTGCTGGTGCTGATGTCGAAATTCCCGACAAAAACGGAGAAACTGCTTTAACTTTGGCTGCGGATTCTGGCAATACTGATGTGGTGCAAACTTTGCTTGGTGCGGGTGCTAATGCGAATGTAAAAAATGGAGATGGGGGCACGGCTTTGATGGCGGCTGCTGCTGGGGGAAATGCGCCGATCGCCCATATCTTACTCGATGCTGGCGCGGATATCAACGCTAAGGATAAAGATGATGAAACTGCTTTGAATTTTGCGGTGGTTGAAGGCTGCGAAGATGTGGTGGAATTGCTCTTAAACCGAGGTGCTAGTGTCGGTGCTAGAAATAGGTTGGGCGATACGCCTTTACTGGTGGCGGCTGTTCACGGCCACAGTGCGATCGTATCGGCTTTGCTGCAAAAAGTAAACTCAAATCGGGATGAGTTTCTGAATGCGAAAAACTTTGGGGAGACGGCTTTGACGCTGGCTGCTTTTCACGGACATACCGAGACTGTGAAGGCTTTGCTTGAGGGCGGTGCTGATCCCAATGTCCCGGCGGATTTGGGGAAAACGGCTTTAATGAAGGCGTGCGATCGCGGTTATATGGCGATCGTCCAATTATTAGTCGAAAAAGGTGCCGATGTCAACGTGCTGGATGATTCGGGCGCAACTGCTTTAATGTGGGCCGCACATCGGGGTTATCCTGATGCAGTAAAGATTTTAATTGATGCTGGTTCAGAACTAAACCACAAAAATCCGGGAAATTATACAGCTTTAATGCTGGCTGAGTTTAAGGGTTATTCCAGTGTGGTAAAATTGCTCAAAAGTGCTGGAGCACTGGAGTAAGAATGAAATAGTTTTGAGTAAGATAATTCTGTCATTCTGAGGGTAGGCTTTGGGAAGTGAAGAATCTCCTACCAAATTCATAAAATAGCGCTACATATCTACCCCCCCAACCCCCCCTTATTAAGGGGGGGAGTAAAACTTTCTATGTAGCATAACTTTATGAAATTGGTATCAGATATCGGGACTTACCCATTGTAATGGTGTGGCAATAATTTGAGATTCTTCGCTTCACTCAGAATGACATAATTAGGTGATTAGTGCGTCCCGGACAATGAATTATATCATGTCCGATCGATTAACCATAATATCCCGGTCGGGGCGGGTTTTTGAGATTGTCAATTATTGGCGATTATGGTTGGTGGAACCCGCCCCTACAAAAATCGCGGTAGCTCGACCCGACATGATATTAACCTCAATTTGCTTTACGTACCCAGCCGTTAATAGTAAATCGGCTATCAGCAAAAGCTTTTGAGGGACAGCTAACTCGCAAAACTTCGTGCATATAGCGACTCAGAAAAAATACTATGCTGTTATTGCGAGGTTCAACAGTTCTGAATGTCTTGTCTGCAACATAAAAATTGTTCTCAATTTTGCTGTCGTAAATTTGCAATTCGCCACCTGAAAAAGCTTTGGGTTCTCGATAGAAATAGTAAACGTAAGTGAAAAACCGGGTGGCGGTATCTGGAGAGCCGCTGTCGTTGTGAAGCTTATAAAAGTTGTTGTCATTGTGCATGGTTAACTGAGCTTCTATTTCACCAAGCGGAAATGAGGGAATATTTAATTTTTGCAGCACGTCGGGGAGAATTGCTTTGATGCGATTAACCATCAGTTCGGAAAATTCGGGGAACGAGTGGAGTACCATCGAACGGCGGTAGTCTTCGGCATTAGTTGAGGTGCTGGTTGTCACAAATTCTGATTCTTTTGCTAAGACATATTTAAGGAGTTTGTTTTTTTCGGCAGGGGTCAAAAAGTTGTCTATTTGGGCGTAGCGAGATATTAAGTCGTCATTTACAGGCGGCGCAGGGGCGGGAATTTCGGCGGGAATTTCGGCGGGAATTTCTACAGGAGTTGCAGGCTGCTGCGGTTGCAGTTGCTGCAAGTAAATTGGGGGTTCTGTGACTAATCCGACTAGGTGTTCGCCGGGAAAAGAAAGGGCGGAACGCCCGTCGTCTATGGGGATTTGAAATAAGGGCGAAAAACCCAGTGTTTGTTGGGTGCGATCGACTAATGTTTTGATCAGGCTGTGCAATAATGGTGTATCAGATTTGAGGGTGACGGTGCATTGATGTCCCCCGGTGAGCAGGATTTTGACTTTTATGTCTTGGGGTTTAATTTGCGGTTGAATTGTGCTAGTCATAATTTTTGAAGGACGCAACTGGGAATTTGGTACGACATAACAGTGTTGATTGGTGTCATAGCCTTCCCGATCCCCCCTAACCCCCCTTAAAAAGGGGGGGACAAGAGTGTAAAAGTTCCCCTTGTTAAGGGGGAGACAAGAGTGTCAAAGTCTCCCGTCTTAAGACGGGAAAGGATTCTTCTCAAAGTCCCCCTTCTTAAGGGGGATTTAGGGGGATCGAGACTTAGAGTAAAACCAGAGATACAAATAATTTCCGACTTAAGTTAAGACCAATAAACACTATTGTATCCCTACAATATGGCACACAATTGAAAATTGCTTTAGGTCTTATTCCTAATGCAAGAAGTGGCGGATATCAGTGAAAACCATTGTGATTCCGAGTTGGTTGGCGGCTTCAATGGAATCTCGATCGCGCATACTTCCTCCTGGTTGGACGATCGCAATTATGCCCGCCTCAGCCGCCGTTTTTACGGAATCGTCGAAGGGGAAGAAACCGTCGCTAGCCAAAATCGCTCCTTTGCTCTTTTCTCCTGCTTGTTCCAATGCTAGTTTAACCGAACCCACGCGATTCATTTGTCCGGCGCCGACACCGATTGTAGTGCGATCGCGCGTCACAACGATCGCATTAGATTTGACGTGTTTCGCTACTTTCCAAGCAAACAGCAATTCTTCCAACTCTCCCGCCGTCGGCTGTTTCTCAGTAACAACCCGCCATTTGCTAGTTTCTTCTACTATATTATCTGAGTCTTGCACCAGCAAACCGCCTGCAATAACTTTAACAGTTTGTGGCGGCCCTTGAGTCAAATCTGGCAAAATTAATACTCGAACTTTCGCCTTTTTTTTGATAATTTCTTCTGCTTCTGGCTCGCACCCCGGCGCGACAATACATTCTAAAAATGTTTGAGTTAACGCCGTTGCGGTAGCAGCATCAATCGGGCGATTGAGGGCGACAATTCCGCCGAAAGCTGAGACTGAATCGGTGTCGAAGGCTTTTTGATAAGCTTCAGAAATAGTTGTTCCCAAGGCTGTACCGCAAGGATTTGTGTGCTTCAGAATAGCGGCGGCAGGTGTGTCGGGGAATTCTACGATTAGCCGCCTTGCTGCTTCTAAATCTACTAAATTATTGTAGCTTAATTCTTTGCCTTGCAGGATGGTGCTAGTCGTCCAGCCTGTCGGTGTAGTTCCGCTTTGATACCAGGTGGCGGCTTGATGGGGATTTTCGCCGTAGCGGAGAGTTTGCAACTCTTTTCCTGATAAATTAAACTCGTCTGGTAGCGAAGATTTTTCAGCGGATTGGCTGCTGCTGAGATAAGTTGCGATCGCGCGATCGTAGTTGGCTGTATGTTTAAAGGTTTCTAGAGCGCATTTTTGCCGAAACTCTAAGGATGCTTCGCCACCATTTTCCCGCAGTTCTTTTAAATAAGTATTGTACTGTTCTGGGTCGCACAAAACTGTCAAATGAGCATGGTTTTTGGCGGAAGCTCTCAACATTGCCGGCCCGCCGATATCTATCTGCTCAATTGCGTCTGCTAGAGTAACTCCTGGTTTAGAAATTGTCTCTTCAAAGGGATACAGATTGACTACAACTAGATCGATCGCCCGAATTTGATTTGCGGTTAAATCTGCGAGGTCTTCCGGTACGTCGCGGCGTGCTAAAATGCCACCGTGGATTCGTGGGTGAAGTGTTTTGACTCGCCCTCCCAAAATTTCGGGGGAACCAGTATATTCTGCAACTTTGGTGACTGGGATGCCTGCTTCTTTGAGAGCCGTTGCTGTCCCGCCACTACTAATTATGTCAAATTCAAATTCTTCTACTAGACTGCGCGCTAAGTCGATTAGTCCGGTTTTATTGGATGTGCTCAGAAGTGCTAGACGTGCCATTGGTTTGAAGTTGCGATCGCAAAAATAGATAGGTTATATTCTATACCAAATCGGCCCGCAGGGAGATGATTTGGTCATGGCTAATTATGATTATTTTTAATAATCAAAGATGAGTTCGCTTATTTGTGACCATATTTTTTGTCAAATTTATATAATATTTTATACTGACCAGTGGTTTCTAGATATCTAGAACTTGCGCGTGGAACTGATTATTTTGTGAGTGCGAGGGGGATTGAAGCCATATCCAGCTTCCACAGTTCGTGTCGCTACGTAAGTGTCAATGTTGTTGAAATTACTTAATAAAACTTAATAGATAATTATAGGGCGATCGCTCTTGAATTTTAACGATGTTTTATGATGAATTCTAAAAGTAATGTGCTAGCATCGGGTGTAAATTGCTCTCTCCCTAAATTTCCCGAAAAATAGGGCGATCGCCACACATTAATCTAAACAATAATTTGGTAGGGTTAACATATGTTTTTTCAAGAAGCAGATCCAGAAAATAAGCTCAGTAATATTAGCAGGAATCATAAACAAACTGCTCCCAATCTGACTAATAGAACAGGCTACCAACAGATTTCAAAAAAAAGAATCCAGAATTCACCAGAGACCAATATTTCCGAAGCTTATAGTGTTAGTTTGTGCGAATTGCAGCAGATGGAGCGAGCAATGGAACAGCTAAAGCAGGATTTGAAAGCTAGCGAATCTCGGTTTAGGAATGTGATCGAAAAAAATGCCGACGGCATCGCAATCGTTAACAAGCTAGGACTTGTCTGTTTTGCCAACCAGTCAGCAGAAGCGCTGTTTAACTGCACCGCAGATGAACTTTTAGGGCAAGCATTTTTTGGCAATTTAGTAGTAGAAGTTTCCGCTTGTGACCTTGAGATGGCGACGGATATTATTCCCCAAGTTGGAAAAACAGAAGCACCAGGAACTCGCGTCGTGCAAACAGAAGTTGAAGCTATTCGCAAGCAAAAAGCAAATGCTGTAGTAGAAATGCGGGTGGTGGAAACGGAATGGGACGGAGAAATGGCTTATTTAGCTACGCTGCGGGACATTACCGATCGCAAGCGCGCAGAAGAAATGCTTTGGTTGTACGATCGAGCTATCGCAGCTACTAGCACCGGAGTTACGATTTCTGACGCCACTGACCCCGAAAATCCAATTATTTATTGCAATCCAGCATTTGAAAGCATGACAGGTTATCGGCGGCAGGAAATTATCGGAAAAAACGGCCGATTTTTGCACGGAAGCGATACGGATCCGGCGGCAGTAGAAATAATTCGCCAAGCCTTGCAAGCAGAAAGCGAATGCAAGGTAATATTAAAGAATTACCGCAAAGACGGAACCGCTTTCTGGAATTGTTTCTCCATATCTCCCGTGCGCGATCGAATGGGCCAATTAACTCATTTTATTGGCGTACAGAGAGACATCACTGAGCGCAAACAAGCCGAAGAAGCCTTGCATAATTCCGAAGCACAAAGCCGAGAACAAGCAGCTCAACTAGGAGCCACACTGGAGCAACTAAAAGCCACTAATTCCCAATTAGTTCAAAGCGAAAAAATGTCTAGTTTGGGATTGCTACTTGCCGGCGTCGCTCACGAAATTAACAACCCAGTCAGCTTCATTTACGGCAATCTCGCTCATCTGACCAATTATACTCAAGACTTGTTCGATCACCTCGAACTCTATCAACAACACTATCCTAATCCAGTCGCAGAAATTCAAGAGCAAAGAGAAAAAAATGATCTAGATTTTTTAGCTGAAGATTTACCTAAAATACTATCTTCAATGAGCGTTGGTGTCGATCGCATTTGCCAGATTGTGCAGTCGCTGCGGAACTTTTCGCGGCATGACGATTCACAGATGAAACCCGTTAACCTCCACGAAGGTATCGACAGCACGCTGTTAATTCTCAATCACCGTTTGAAAGGGAACGGAGAAAAGCAGCCAATTCAAATTGTAAAACACTACGGAAAATTGCCAACCGTTGAGTGTTTCGCTGGGCCGATCAATCAAGTTTTTATGAATATCCTCAGCAATGCGATCGATGCTTTAGAAGATGCGAACAGTAGGCAAAATTGTCGAGAAATGCTAGAAAATCCCAGCCAGATTATGATTGGTACGGAAGTTGTCGGCAATTTTGTAGAAATTAAAATTGCCGACAACGGCCCTGGAATAACTGAGGAAGTCAAACAGCAGATATTCGATACATTTTTTACTACCAAGCCCATTGGCAAAGGCACGGGAATGGGTTTGTCAATTAGCTATCAAATTATTGTAGAAAGACACAAAGGCGAATTATATTGTAATTCGGAATTGGGCAAGGGCACGGAATTTGCTATCAGAATTCCGATCGCACCTTAGCGCGGAATGTGCAATCTACACGTTACCAACTTGATATATAGGCAAACAAGCGAGGGGGACTCGCACTCCTACAAAACGAGAAAAATCGTTTTTTCTCGTTCCCAGACTCTGGCTGGGAACGCATACTTAGGATCGCGAATTAAATAACTTACAATTTTAATTGTTATTGTGGGATGGGCGTCCCGCCCGTCCTTTTTGGACG